>NZ_JBAVZJ010000510.1:0-2835 GCF_049588695.1 Robiginitalea sp. | reverse complement strand
CCCCTGATCTGGGTGGCAGATGGCAGTGGGGATATCGATGATTTTGATCCGGATGTCATCCGCCAAACCGGGTGTCTTGAAAAAGGGAGTGTGGGATCGGCAAATATTGAAAACAATACCTCCTGGTTTGTCTTCCGGGCAGGAACAGACGGTCAAATTGGCTTTGATATTGAAGCATTGCCCGTAAATCCCGGAGGTACCATCACGGCAGAATGGGATTTTGCACTCTATGGCCCTGATACAGATTGCACTTCGATCAGCAATGGTACTGCCCAACCCATCCGCTGTAATTACGAAGTAAACGATACTCAGTTTACCGGGGTAGGGGTGAACCCTGAAAATGGACAGGAAGGGGCCCCTTTTGTCAAGGGGAGTCAAAACACCTACGACGAGTGGCTGGAGGTCCGGGCGGGGGAGCTCTATTATTTACTCATCAATAATTACAATACGAATTTTGACGGAGATCCGGAATCCTATATCCTGACCTTTACGGGTTCATCCGTGGATGCGGACCAGGACAACGCTCTGGATTGTACGCTCAGGGATGAATTTCTGGGACTGGACATAACAGCTTGTGCAGGGGATCCGGATATCGTCTTAAGCGCCTTAAACTCTCCGGCTGGGCCGGATATTGCGAATGTAAGCTGGTCTGTAGATATCGACCTGGATGGTACCCCGGACACTAATCTGGTTTCGGGCCCAACCGCATTTTTCTATACGGTCACCAGCCCCAATACAGGTCGTTATTTTGTCGAAATTGAAACGACCTCAGGGGGAACGATTACCGATGATATTCTTATCATCTTTTACGGGATTCCCGGCCCGGTAAGGGTCGACACTTTAAGCGACCTCTCCGATTCCAATGATGTGGAGGTGGTTGTTTTAGGGGGAGGGAGTTATGAATACTCCGTAAACGGAAGTGTGTTTCAGGATTCCCCAATCTTCAGGGACCTGCCTCCCGGGGAAAACAGCCTGGTGGTCAATGATAAAAATGGTTGCGGGACCACAGGGCCCATCCCGTTTCTGGTCATCGGTTATCCCAAGTTCTTTACGCCTAACGGAGACGGGATTAACGATACCTGGAATGTCCAGGGCCTGCAGTCGCTCACGGATCCCATTGTATTTGTCTTTGACCGCTATGGGAAATTGCTCAAACAAATGGACGAGACGAGCCCCGGGTGGGATGGTACTTTTAACGGCAGGCAACTCCCTGCATCCGACTACTGGTTTCGCTTGGAATACGGACGGGTAGAAGGCAGCGAAGTCACCGAAAACGTCCTGCGTTCCCATTTTTCCCTCAAGCGATAAGCTTAGTTCCGCCATAGGATTCCCCCCTGTTTACGCCCATCTAAAAATTCAGGGTATAGGTGAGGGTGTAAAATGAATTAATCCGCTCTACAGAGGCACTGCTTATGTCCAGGTCAAAAATGGATTGGGGAATATCCTGACGGGTTTGGCTATATGTAAAGTCCAGGCGATTTGGGCCAAAATTGAATCCCAGTCCTCCGGAATACCCCTGAAGATCGCCCCAGTCTGAATTATTTTTAAAAGGGCTTTGTTCAAAACGATAACCCCCGCGCAGGCTCAGTCGGCTAATGCGGTATTCCCCCCCGGCACGGAAGGTGGAAACAGCCCCCAATTGTTGTGAAATAAACTGGTTTTCCGAATTGAAATCGGGATCCGAGGTAGGGCGAAGTTCGGCGTTGGACATATCCTGGTAGCCATAATCAAAACTCAATAATCCCGAGGTCCCAAAAACCATGGCCAGACTCCCGGTATACCGCCCGGGTGTTTTTATGGTGTATCGCGGGAAAAGGTTGACGATGCTAAAGTCGATAAAAGTGATATCCGGATTCTTGTCCGGGAAGTCTGAATTTACCTGTTGAGACAAGTCGTCGGTGAGCTGGTACCAGGTCGGTGACTGGTAACTGGCCCCTACCCGGAAAATATCTCCTAGCCTCGCAATGGCACCCAACCCAAAGGAAAAACCAGATCCCTGGGTTCTGAGAAAATTATCGAAGGTACCAGACTGTATCGCGGATTCCTGGTCATATCCGAATTCGGTCAGGAAAGTGACGCGTTCATATAAAACGGTGTGAAAATTTAAGGAGGCACCAAAACTCAGGAAATTTTCATATTGTCCTGCAAAATTCATCGTCAGCTTGCTGTTGAAGCCATTCGTGCTCTGTACGTAATTCTGGTTTACCTGGTCGTAATCCGCATTTGAAAAGTAGGCTGTATTGTCATCTTCAAATTCCACAGGATCGATAAAGCCCGACTGGAAACCCAGGAATGCTTGTTGGGCGCCAAAACCAAGGCTTCCGCCTATATCCAGATAGGCATCTTCTATAAATTCGCCCTCCCGAACCTGTAGCGGTCCCAGGGGCACCCCCTGCGCATAATTCAGGAAATACTGGTCGATACCTACCGTAGAAGGCCCCGATATAAGTATGTCATTGTCAAAATTCTGGGCCAGGTCGTAGTTCACGGCCAGTGCGAATTTATTCCATCCAGACCCACCTCTGTTCTTAAACACCCAGACGCCCCCCGCCTGGTTGAATTCCAGGAAGCTGTTATTGGTACTGGCAAAAGACCCGTTGAAAAGCGCGTTGTTTTTTTTGTGGTGTACACTCCCGGTCATACTGAATTGTCCATTATTGAAAATAGCAGAACCTGCCGGGTTAATACTCAGGGCCGAGAGTTCTCCACCAAGGGCCCCGAAAGCGCCACCCAGGGCCTGGTATCGTGCTGTTCCCTGAACATCTTCGATGCTGAATCTCAGGACGTCATTAATCGTTTGTCCACTTGCGAATGTGCATAGGAAGAGCAGGATGA
>NZ_JBAVZJ010000509.1:0-2625 GCF_049588695.1 Robiginitalea sp. | reverse complement strand
GGGTGTGCCTGCGGTGAAACTATTTTCAGAGGGTTTAGCATTTTGGGCACTATTTTTCCCAAGGCAGGAACTAATGGTCACTGAAAATAGAATCAGGGTGGCTTTCCAAAGTAATTGTTTCACGGTTATCCTTTAAAAGTTTCTCTGCTTGAATACCCTTTGAATTACATTAGATGGGATATTGGTGTGCCAGCTGTTCAGGCATAACGCAATAACAGGAATTAGAAAGAATTTTTTCATGGTTCTCAGCTGGGTTGGGATTGTCGTTAGATTGTTAAAGTAATCTATTTTAAACAGTTATCTCTCTGTTTGCTTTTGGAAAAGGACCCACGGTCAAACATCACCCTCCGAACAGGGCATTGTATTAGGTTGATGGCGGAGTTATCGTATCCGTTGTCAGGGTCTTCCAATGTTTTTATCAAACTTTTTTGAATAGGGCTTTCAAAGACTTCCCTGGATTACTAGTCTTATAAAAACACACACTTCATCAGAATTTTGTCTTTTACATCGAATGTATTAGCGATCTACGAAAACGATTTCGTAAAATTGAAAAAAATAACCTAATGAACCGTAAACAAGATCAATCAAAAAGCTTCATCATCTTTCTGGATAAGATTGGAATTTCAGATTTGCCACGGGTGGGTGGTAAGAATGCATCCCTTGGGGAAATGATTAAAAACCTGGATGACAAGAACATAAAAGTGCCCAAAGGGTATGCGGTTACTGTGGATGCTTTCGATGCTTTTATACAGGAAAACAAACTGGCCGAAAAAATAGAAAAGGCCCTGGCCCATGTGGATGTTTCAGATATAGTAAGCCTGAGAAAAGCGGGCTCTGAAATCAGAAAACTAATTTCGAACGGAAGGTTTCCGGTCTCCGTTGAAAAGGCCATTTTAAAGTCCTATTACCAGCTTTCCGAATTCTATGGACAGGACGCAACGGATATTGCTGTTCGCTCATCGGCAACCGCCGAGGACCTCCCGGATGCTTCTTTTGCAGGGCAGCAATCCACGTATCTCAATATCCGCGGAGGTGAAATGTTGCTGACAGCCATCCGCAGTTGCTTTGCCTCCCTGTTTACAGACAGGGCTATTTCCTATCGTTCTTCAAGAGGCTTTGACCATTTTTCGGTAAAGCTTTCGGTCTGCGTTCAAAAAATGGTCCGGTCCGATTTGGGGGCTTCCGGGGTGGCATTTTCCCTGGATACGGAAAGTGGCTTCAAGGATGTTATTTTGATCAACGGGGCCTATGGCCTCGGCGAATTGGTCGTCGGGGGCGAAATTCTCCCGGATGAGTTCCTGGTCTTTAAACCAGGCCTGACCAAGGGATCGAGCCCGATTATAGAGAAGAAGATGGGCAAAAAGGACCAAAAAATGGTGTATGGGAATAAGCCTTTTGAAACGGTCAGGAAAGTCAGGGTAGACAAAGCACAACAGCGACAATTTTGCCTGGAGGATGCGCAAATTTTAAAGCTGGCCAAATGGGTGCAGGAGATCGAGGATCATTATTCCTCGATTCGCGGTAAATGGTGCCCCATGGATATCGAATGGGCAATTGACGGGCTTTCCGATGAATTGTTTATAGTACAGGCACGGCCTGAAACGATACATTCCCAAAACGGGGGGGAGATCATCAAAGAATATCAGATAGAAGGTGAAGCTTCTTCCAGGGACCTCATTATGGAGGGGGTAGCTGTTGGTGACAAATTGGGTACGGGCCCGGTACGTCGAATTTTTACCCTGGATGGCAGGGATGGCAGCTCGGATGAGACTGATTTTAAAGAAGGTGAAATATTGGTCACTGAAATGACAGACCCGGACTGGGAGCCCCTTATGAAGAAGGCCTCTGCCATCATCACCGAAAAGGGGGGAAGGACGTGTCACGCCGCAATCGTAGCCCGGGAAATGGGGGTCCCTGCAGTTGTGGGGGCGGTTGGCGCAGGCAATTTACTGGAAGATGGCCAGCAAATAACCGTGTCCTGTGCTGAGGGGAGCATCGGAAAAGTATACAAGGGCAAAATTAATTTTAAGATGATTGAAACTGCCTATTCCGATTTCCCTTCGATACAAACACCTGTTATGATGAACGTAGGCTCTCCCGAACTGGCCTTCCAATACAGCAAGATCCCCAATGCAGGCGTTGGACTTGCCAGGCAGGAGTTTATCATCAATAACCATATAAAAGTTCACCCGTTGGCCTTACTCAGGCATAAAGATTTAAACGACAGGGTATTATCCGAAACGATTTCAACTTTGATAACGGGGTACGAGTCTGAGAAAGATTTTTACGTCAATAAACTGGCCCAGGGGGTGGCCAAAATTGGAGCGGCATTTTACCCCAAAAAAGTAATTACCAGGCTGTCAGACTTTAAATCCAATGAGTATTACAACCTCCTGGGGGGTAAATATTTTGAACCGGATGAGGAAAACCCAATGATCGGCTGGCGCGGGGCATCACGGTATTATTCCGAAGAATTTCGGGAAGCCTTTAACTGGGAGTGTGAAGCATTAAAAATGGCAAGGGAAGATTTTGGGTTGGAAAATATTACAATCATGATTCCCTTTTGCAGGACCCCCCAGGAATTGGAGAAGGTTTTGGCCATCATGAAGGAGAATGGCCTTGAAA
>NZ_JBAVZJ010000508.1:0-2424 GCF_049588695.1 Robiginitalea sp. | reverse complement strand
ATCATGGGGTTCATTGGGATAGCGATGTCTTTGCTTTTCCGGATGCAGCTTGCCTGGCCGGGAGAGTCCTTCCCGCTTTTTGAAGCTGTTCTGGGAAAATGGGCCCCGGATGGGGTTATGGATGCAGATATCTACCTGGCACTGGTGACGATCCACGGGACAATCATGGTCTTCTTTGTACTGACCGCCGGATTGAGCGGAACCTTTAGTAACCTGCTGATACCCCTGCAAATCGGGGCAAGAGATATGGCCTCTGGCTTTTTAAACATGCTGTCTTACTGGATGTTTTTTATCTCCAGTGTCATCATGATTATCTCACTCTTTGTCGAGGCAGGGCCTGCAGCTGCGGGTTGGACCGTCTATCCTCCCTTAAGTGCGCTTCCGATGGCGCAACCGGGTTCTGGAATGGGGATGACCCTTTGGCTGGTGTCGATGGCAATCTTTATCGCATCCTCCTTACTGGGATCCCTGAATTATATCGTAACGGTAATCAACCTGAGGACCAAAGGGATGTCCATGACCCGCCTTCCACTGACTATATGGGCATTTTTTGTCACGGCTATTATCGGGGTGATTTCCTTTCCGGTTCTGCTTTCCGCAGCTTTGTTGCTGATCATGGACAGGAGCTTTGGAACCTCTTTTTTCTTATCGGATATCTTTATCCAGGGCGAAGTTTTACATTACCAGGGGGGCTCTCCGGTATTGTATGAACACCTCTTTTGGTTCCTCGGACACCCGGAGGTTTATATTGTAATTCTTCCCGCCATGGGAATTGTTTCCGAAGTGATGTCGGTCAATGCGCGTAAACCTATTTTCGGATACCGGGCCATGATTGCCTCTATCCTCGCCATCGCATTTCTTTCGACCATTGTTTGGGGACACCATATGTTTATTTCCGGAATGAACCCCTTCCTTGGATCTGTATTTACCTTTACAACCTTGCTGATCGCCATTCCGTCTGCAGTGAAAGCTTTTAACTGGATTACGACGCTCTGGAAAGGGAATCTGCAGCTCAACCCGGGCATGCTGTTTTCCATAGGTATGGTTTCTACTTTTATCACCGGAGGACTGACCGGGATCATCCTTGGAGACAGTACACTGGACATCAACGTGCACGACACCTACTTTGTGGTGGCCCACTTCCACCTGGTGATGGGTATGTCTGCGTTGTATGGCCTTTTTGCCGGCGTTTATCACTGGTTCCCAAAAATGTTCCAGGGCCGTATGATGAGTAAGAACCTCGGGTACGTCCATTTCTGGATTACAGCTGTAGGGGCTTATGGGGTTTTCTTCCCTATGCACTTTGTGGGAATGGCCGGCGTGCCGAGAAGGTACTACCAGAATACGGCCTTCCCGATGTTCGATGAACTTGTGGATGTACAGGTATTGATGACCGTATTTGCGATTATTACCGCCCTGGCACAGTTGATCTTCGTATATAACTTTGTCCGTAGTATATTCTATGGGGAGCGTGGAACTCAAAATCCATGGAATGCCACCACTTTGGAGTGGACGGCACCTCAGGAACATATCCACGGGAACTGGCCAGGTGCCATCCCGGAAGTCCATCGCTGGAGTTATGACTACAGTAAAACTTTTGAAAATGGGGATTATATCCTACCCGGGCAGGATTTTGTGCCCCAGGATGTCCCCCTGCAGGAAGGGGAAGAGGAGTTGCAGCATTAGCCCTGTACCAAAAAAAATCAGGCCCGCCAACGCGGGCCTTTTTTAATTCGCCCATCCCGGGTTTTCGGGATTTGTATATCTTTAATCTTAAAGAGGATTTATGGCCATGAGGAACTGTATGCGTTTGGGACTATTGATTTTCGTACTCTTAGTATGCAGCCCGGGTTACGGGCAGCGCAAACCAAAGATTAAAGGCAATCGCAGCGTGACTACTGTGGATAAGCCGTTAAATGCTTTTTCCCACCTGCAGGTTACCGATGATCTTGAAGTGGTCCTGGAACCTGGAAATCAGGAAGCCGTGCGAATTGAGGCCGACGACAACCTTATCGATATTCTGAGGTTTGAGCAGGATGGCGATACCCTGAAGATTTCGTCTTTCTATACCATTACCGGAAGTAAAGAACTGAATATCATCCTTACCTACCAGAACCTTAAAACCCTTAGGGTAGAGCACGGAGGTGTCGTAGCAGAACAGAGTATTGATGCCGGGGCTTTCGATATTCATTTGTCGGAGGGGGCTACTGCCATCTTAGCGGTGCGTGCGGCTCAAGTGCAGCTCGATATGGAGGGGAATGCTTCGTCCGAACTCAATATTGTTTCAGATTCCCTTGTAGCGCGTTTTGCAGACCAGTCCAGGGCCTTTATTTACAGCAGTGAAGGTGCCTTGGATTTTTCGCTCTCCGGGCGGGCAGCAGTTACACTTGAGGGTACCGGTAAATCCCTTACCCTGTCCATGAC
>NZ_JBAVZJ010000507.1:0-1703 GCF_049588695.1 Robiginitalea sp. | reverse complement strand
GGTTATTCCTTAATGGCTTACAACTTGTTATATGCATCTAAAATTAGTCTTTATACATTAAATCGTTCACGGATTAGAGCAGGTTCTATGATTGAATCGTAGTCTTAGAATAAATTATACGTAATATCTTAAAACGGTACATCCTCACTACTCAATTCAGTAAGCCTTTAACACCACAACAGAGAAAACTCACTCTATAATTTCCATAACTTTAATGGAAAACTTAGATAATGACCAATAACGACTTCAGGAATTACGCTGATAGTGAATTAAACAAATGTCAGCGCTACAAGCAGATATGGAAGAGAGCCACCAATCCTAATATCAAAGACAAGGCTTTCTTTGCCTGGTGTATTAAGCGTTTTCAACTACAGCAGATTCACATCCATTCATCTGATTCTATGACTCCATTCAATTGCTACAGCATGGATGAGGCTGTTGGGTATTTCTAAAAGGATATCGCACAATAAGACATTACCAAAACAGAACCCCTTCCTTAAGGTGTGCCTTTGAATTTAGTAGGCATAGATTATGATGTCGGTATGCTTCTCATCGGATTCCATAAGAGTGCAAACTCCCGATATAGATGGGCCAGTGCATCTCTGTTCAGATGAAGGTATGTCAATCGAAAAACTTGCAACATCGTTAGTGTTGACCTGAATATTAAATGTTCCGTCAGATTCAGTTTGAAAGGATTTTCTAAATGCTTCCCCACAACAATCATCACCAAAAGATGATCTGCGGCCTACAATCACAATTCGACCATTTGCCATAGGTTCTTCAGGAGCCGAATAAACAATCCCCTCAAATGATGTCGACAAGTCTTCATAGGGTTCTTTGACGCAACTTGTTAGTACAGTGAAACACAACAATAGAATAGAAAAACGGCACATGATATTTTGTTTTATATCCAAAGTACTTATTACATAAAATTGAATGTCCAGTTTTTTGATTGTGATATAATTCGGGACAATTTTGAAGTGAATTCGCAGTCTAATTCTATTCCTTTTGAATTGTGTTTGATTGTTTTCAGAACCTTCTGGCGAGGTAAGGGCGTCAGGGGGTTTTTACTTTGTTTATTATTATCTACTGATAATACTAATACCCAACTAAGCCCCACCTCGCGGGATACCCCCAGTTACTGCTACTATCATAAGAGCTGTCAGAGCTGCAAGAGGAATTACTGAGTAAAACTAATTACTGGTACTATCACAAGAGCTGTCAGAGCTGCAAGAGGAATTACTGTGACCAAAATGGACGCGGTTTTATGCTTCACTTGTACTTTAGAAACAGCATTCTCATCTATTTGAATGTCCACATAGCCGTTGCCAGTCATTCTCGTCCCAAAATACTGCTGATCTTTATGAGTAACGAACTTGAATTTCTCCACCCTGCCGTCTTCTAAAAGAATCTTTGTTTTTGTATTCTCCTGAACCGCTTGTTCCAGAGTAACAGGGGTTTTATGGTAAACAACACAGCATTGACATAATATCGTAATGATTAATATGCAGGAGCATTTTCTAAGATGATTTCTGATTCTTTTCATGTCCGTGGATTTAGTTCCCTAAAGATAATCCATGGCAGTCATGGCGATGTCCCGTATTTTAATCAAGCCAAGAAGTCGGACAAAGGGGCTCGAAATTGCAGTTTTAGCCTGTTTCTTTGAACTGTGTTTGATTGTCTTCAGAACCCTCTGGCGAGGT
>NZ_JBAVZJ010000506.1:0-3127 GCF_049588695.1 Robiginitalea sp. | reverse complement strand
TCATCCTTGTGGTCTTTATTTTTATTCAGGACTGGCGGGCGACCCTCATACCTACCCTGGCCATACCCGTCTCCCTGATCGGGGCTTTTATATTTTTCCCGGCCCTGGGGTTCACTATAAATGTCCTCTCCTTATTGGGTCTTGTTTTAGCCATTGGTATTGTTGTGGATGATGCCATTGTGGTGGTCGAGGCGGTACAGGTGAATATCGCTAAAGGGATGACTGCCAAGGAAGCGACCATGGAAGCCATGAAAAAGGTTACCGGACCTATTCTGGCCACTACCCTGGTGCTGGTAGCCGTATTTATTCCGGTAGCAGGAATGGCGGGAATTACTGGGATTTTATACAAACAATTCGCGATTACCATAGTAGTCAGCGTGCTCGTATCTTCCGTTAACGCCCTTACCCTGAGCCCGGCACTGTGCGCCCTTCTCCTTAAAGAACCCAAGCCCTATAAGGGGTTACTCGGGAAGTTCTTTGCAGGTTTTAACGGATGGATTGGCAGAACCACAGACGGCTATATGTCTTTTACGGAGGTGATTGCCGGAAAATTAAAAAGGGGGGTGATCTTTATACTCATCCTGACAGTTGGCGCAGGCGTATTCGGTGTTTTGGTCCCCGGTGGGTTTATCCCAGAGGAAGATATGGGGTATTTTTATGTCAACATCCAATTGCCCAATGCGGCTTCCCTCCAAAGATCCGACAAGGTAAGTGCGGAGATCGAGGAGCGCCTGTTACAGTATCCCGAAGTGGAATATGTAACCAATGCCGCCGGGTTCAGCCTGCTTTCCGGGGCCAATGCTACCAATAATGGTTTTATGTTCGTTACCCTAAAAGACTGGGGAGCGCGAGAGGCCACCGTTAAGGAAGTTATCAATCGGGTGAATTATGAACTGGCCACTTCTATTGACGGGGCCCAGGCTTTTGCCTTCGGGCCTCCGGCCATTCCCGGGCTTGGAAATGGATCTGGCTTTAGCATCATGGTGCAGGATAAGGGGGGGAATACCCCGGAATACCTTTCGAAGAATGCCGGTGCCTTTATAGCAGCTGCCAACCAGCGGCCTGAGATAGGTGCCGCTTTTACCACCTTCCAGAGCAATGTTCCCCAGCGTTATATGGACATCGACAAAGAAAAAGCCTTAAAACTCGGGCTTTCCCTCAACGACCTGTACACGACTATCGGAGCTTTTATGGGCGGGTCATATGTAAATGATTTTACGCGATTTGGGCGGCTGTACAAAACCTATATCCAGGCGGAAAGCCAATACCGCGTGGACGAATCCCAGATCGAGAATTTCTTTATAAAAAACGATACAGGAGACATGGTCCCCCTTTCCACGGTGGCAACCATACGCCCCGTAAGTGGTCCGGAATACACTACCCGATTCAACCTGTTTCGGTCTGTCGAAGTTACCGGCGCACCCGCACCGGGCTATACTTCTACCGAAGCTATGGCGGCCCTGAAAGAGGTAGCCGCAGAAACCCTGCCGGAGGACATGACTACTTCCTGGAATGCGATGTCATTTCAGGAAGATAAAGCCTCGGGATCCCTGGGCGTTATTCTGGCTTTTTCCCTCCTGTTTGTATTCCTAATACTCGCAGCTCAATACGAAAGCTGGACGTTGCCCTTTGCGATTTTACTGGGAACGCCCTTCGCGATATTCGGAGCCTTGTTTTTCCTTTGGGTTGCCCGCCAATTCAGCGTGAGCTTTGAAAATAATATTTTCGCTCAGGTATCTTTTGTGATGCTCATTGGAATGGCCGCCAAAAATGCAATCCTTATCGTGGAATTTGCCAATGAAGAATTTAAAAGTGGCTCCTCCCTTTACGATGCCGCCATCGCGGCAGCCAAATCCAGGTTCCGACCTATTCTGATGACCGCCTTTTCTTTTATCCTCGGCGTTTTCCCGCTGGTCGTGGCCTCGGGAACCGGGGCGGAAGCCCGAAAAGTGATGGGTATGGCTTTATTGGGGGGGATGTCCATCGCTACTTTACTCGGCGTTTTCTTTTACCCTATGCTTTTCGTGCTCATCGGAAAGCTGGCAGGGTATGAAAAGAAAAGGGACCTTAATGGGATTTCGTTAGAAACAGCAGAAAAGGAATGAAAAAAATACTGCTCATACTATGTGTTGCCATCGGTTTGCACAGCTGCAAAATCGGGAAGAATTACCAGGGAGTGGAATTAAACCAACCCGATTCCTATGCCCAGGCGGATACGTTGAGGGTCGTTGAATACGACAGTATTAACACCGATTCCCTGGAATTGAACACAGCTGACCTTAAATGGTGGAACCTCTATGACGACCCGGTCCTGGACAGCCTGATCCGCACCGCTTTGGAAAACAACCGGAACGTGCTTATCGCGGCTGAAAATGTATTGCAGGGACGGCTTGCGCTTAAGAATCAAAACGCTGAAATGCTGCCCAAATTCGATGTTAACGGGCAGGTGCAACGCGGAAATTTTTTACTCAACCAGGTGGGCTCGACCCAAAACCTGGTCCTTGGGGCGGCCACGGCCAATTGGGAACTGGACCTTTGGGGAAAGCTCAGACGCCTTTCAGAAGCCGCCCGGGCAGACCTTGTCTCCTCGGAATACGGGTACAGGGGGGTGATGATTTCGTTGATCAGTGAGGTGGCAACGACCTACTTTTCACTGCTCAGGGCCAAATCACAATACGAAATTTCGATACGCAATGCAACGTCTCGGGATAGTATGCTCCAACTAATCCAGGCGCGCTACGACAAGGGAATCGTTCCCGTCCTCGACGTTAACCAGGCGACCATTCAGTACACCATTGCGGCCGGGTCGGTACCGCAATACGAACTTCAGATCGTACAACTTCAAAATACGCTCAGTATCCTGTTGGGTAAAAACCCTGGGGATGTGCGGACGGGCAAGCCCCTTAATGCCCAAAATTACAACATCGACTTACCTGTGGCCCGCCCGGTGGACCTATTAGCGAGAAGGCCCGATGTACTTGTCGCGGAATACCAGGTGATCGCTCAGAATGCACTTGTGGGAGCTGCCAAAGGCAATCGGCTGCCTTCCCTGAGCGCATCTGCCCTGATCGGAATCACAGCGGATAGTTTTGGCAATCTGAGTTTTAACAATCCCCTCTGGACGCTT
>NZ_JBAVZJ010000505.1:0-3009 GCF_049588695.1 Robiginitalea sp. | reverse complement strand
GAAGTACTATAACCTGCCCTTAAGCTACTACCCACATCAGGGACATTTGTGGTTTTTATTAAATATTTTCATGTATGTCCTCCTGTTATTACCCCTGTTCCATTTCCTGAAAAAGAGGGGGGACAATGCATTTTTAAAGCATTGGAAGATCCTGATGAGCCACCCTGCCGGGCCTTTGTCCATATCCCTGTTTTTTGTCGCGGAGGCGATGATTGTAAAACCGCCCTACTTTGCGCTTTATGCGGAAACCTGGCACGGGTTCTTTTTAGGCTTGCTCGCCTTTCTCTTTGGATACCTTTTTGTCTACAGCGGCGATGCCTTCTGGAAGACGGTAAAAAAATGGAAGTGGTTGTACCTGGCACTCGCCTGTGTGCTTTATGCGATTCGATATACCGTTTTTGCCACCGAAGCCCCCCCTTATCTTTCAGCGATAGAATCGAACTGTTGGATCTTTGCCTTGTTGGGGATCTCCTACCATTATTTGAACCACCCGAGTCGTCTTTTAAGCTATTTAAGCGAAGGCGCGTATCCCATTTATATTATCCATATGTTTGCCCTGTTCCTGGGGGCCTGGTGGATTTTACCCCTGCCCATTCCCGGATTCTTTAAGTTTTTGGCGATTACGGGTTTTACCTTCCTGTTCTGCTTCCTTACCTACGAGTTTGTTATCCGAAGAATCGCTTTCTTAAGGCCCTTGTTTGGTTTAAAAGGGAAAAGAAAACCAGGGGTGCCAACGGTTCCCATGGCAGATCCGAATCAGGATTACAGTATAGAAACCCAAAAATAACCTAAACCCAAAGGCATGAAGATTTTCCGAAAAACACGCCATGACCAAATAAAGAACCGCAGGACATTGACGTATCTCAAATACGCGATAGGCGAAATTATCCTGGTGGTTGTCGGGATTCTGATGGCCTTACAGATCGATAATTGGAATGAAGCCAGAAATGATCAGCAGGCCCTGCAGGAGTATTTGATCAAAATAAAGTCCCATACCTTAGAAGACTTAGAACAACTGGAAGCGATTTCGACGGGCCGGGCCCAAATAGCCGAAATGTGTAAAAAGGCCCGGATAAGTATGTTGGACAAGACAGAGGAGGATAATTTATTTATATTAATGGTCAGTGGTTATGCTTTTGCCGATTATTACTTTAAACCCAATACAGGGGGGTATGAAGCCCTGAAGAATTCGGGGTATTTCGGCAAAATAAACAACACGCCCCTGGATTCCCTTTTGGCAAAATATCACGGGTTGGTGGAACGCATTGCGGAAAATGAAAAGAGTTACAACGACTATACCGTTCAGCAGGAAGCCTATCTCTCTACCCAATTTGACCGGACCTTAATCCTGGCAAAGGCCTTTATGTCGGAAGAGGAATTAAACGAAAGGGCTACCCCCCCGGAGGAGTACGATCAGGCCTTTAGAGCCTATACCGCCTCGGCGCCCTATCGCAATGTGATCAACCTGGCCGCCTTCCAGCTGGATGAAATGATTGAGCAATACAGCCAATTAAAGGAGCTCGGGCAAAAGGTTATCAATGAAATAGAACTCATTACCAAAGCCTGAGAAAAGACATAAGCACAAATACGGATCATGAGGAAGAAACAAATAAAACGGGTGTTGCAAATTCTACTCATCACAGGGAGCATAGCGTCTCTGTGGTTCGTTCCGTGGATTTTGGTCAGGGCCTGGATTTTACCCTTACCCGATACGGTTCAGGAACAGCTGGGGGAGGCCGTGGACCTTGGGTTTGACGGCATCATCGTTTATGTGGACCAGGGCGGGAAACCCCCGGCTTTTTATGCCGAGGGCTGGAAAGACCGGGACAATAAAATACCCGCAGACCCAAATTCCCTGTTCAAAATAGCGAGCATCAGTAAGCTGTATACCGCCGTTGCCCTGACCAAACTCGTGAAAGAACAACGCTTGTCCTTCGAGGCATCCCTGGTCGATTATTTTCCCGAACTCCGGGGCAGGATTGAAAATGCTGACGAAATCACCTTGAAAATGATGGTACAGCATCGAAGTGGTATTCCCAATTTTACGGATAATCCCGCCTATTGGGAAAATGAACAGGAAAACAGTCAAAAAGCCCTTGAATTTGCCCTGGATCTCCCTGCTCGTTTTAAACCTGGTAAAGACTACGAATATTCGAACACGAATTATTTGTTGCTACGCAGGATCATGGATACCGTGTTGGGCTATAATCACCATGAATACATCAAAGAAAAAATCTTGCAGCCCCTTGAATTAAACAACACTTTTTTTTCGCTTGAAGAGGTGGATCTGGAAGATGTAATGAGCGGCTATTATGTTGGGTATGATCAGGATTTTAAAGCCAATGAAAACGGCATGTTGGCGACCGCAGAGGATGTGGGGATCTTCTTGCGGGCCTTAAACGACGGTTCGGTATTCGGGGAAGGAGAACAGGAGCTCTACCCTTACGAATATGAACATGGAGGCCTGGTTGTGGGCTATCAAAGTCTTGCGGAATACCATCACGACATCAATACGGCTGTGGTTCAATTTGTAAACACCACGGATTTCAATGGGTATGAATGGAATTTATCGGAAATCGTGTTGGGCCGAATTGTAAAAATAATCCGCAGGGGTCAAGAGCAATAAGTTCCTTTTGAAGGAGGGATTCCCGAAGGGGCGTCGCGAATCGGATCGAAGGAGACCCCTAAAGGTTATAGTGAATTGCCCCGCCATCTCATTTTAAATCGCCTTTAATGCCTGAAGCTAAAGTGGAACATAAAAAGACCTGGCAAACCCTGTTCATTTTCCTGACCCTTGTCACACTGATAAGTGCCCTTTTTCACTATGCGATCATAGCCTTATATCCTTCCCGGATCTATGTCGGCGCCCTGATGTGGAGTCCCGCGGTAGCCGCCATCTTAACCTTAAAGCTTACAGGAAGGCCAATCGCTTCCCTGCCATGGAATTGGGGGCGTTGGAAATATATCCGCCTGTCGTATTGGGTTCCGGCCCTTTATGTCCTGCTTACC
>NZ_JBAVZJ010000504.1:0-4981 GCF_049588695.1 Robiginitalea sp. | reverse complement strand
ACCCCGGCCTCCTGCTCGTCCCTGGCCCGTAGCATTTCAGGGGCGTAGTAATCTTTGACAAAATGCGTATTAAAAGCCCCGCTCCTAAAGGCCTGATGCCGGCAAACAAAGGCCCCGAAGGGAAGTGTAGTCTCTACCCCTTCTACCTGGTAACGGGCAATGGCCTCGAGCATTAACTGGATGGCCTCCATCCGATCGGCCCCATAGGTAATGAGCTTGGAAAGCATGGGGTCGTAATAAATAGGAACCTGCATCCCTTCTTCAAATCCATTATCTACGCGAATGCCCTCCCCTTCAGGAAGTCTGTAGCGTTCCAGTTTGCCAACAGAGGGTAGAAAATCATTCCTTGGATCCTCAGCATATACCCGCAATTCAATGGCGTGTCCGTGAATCCTCAGGTCTTCCTGTTTCAGGGGAAGTACTTCCCCCCGGGCTACCCGAATCTGAAGGGATACCAAATCCTGTCCGGTGATCAGCTCGGTTACCGGATGCTCCACCTGCAATCGGGTGTTCATCTCAAGGAAATAGAAATTGTGTTTATCGTCTAGCAGGAATTCTACAGTACCGGCCCCAACATACCCGCAGGATCTGGCCACGTCTATTGCAGCCCGCCCCATACGATCCCTGAGTTCCGGGGTGAGTACAGCCGAGGGAGCTTCTTCAACGACCTTTTGGTGACGCCTCTGAATACTGCATTCGCGTTCAAAAAAATGCAGGATATTACCATGGGTATCCGCCATAACCTGTATTTCAATATGGCGGGGGGAACTGATATACTTTTCAATAAACACAGACCCGTCTCCAAAGGCAGATGCGGCCTCGCTCATGGCCCGCTGGACCTGGGATGCAAGCTCTTTCTCAGACTCCACAATCCGCATCCCCTTACCACCACCTCCTGCGGCAGCCTTGATGAGTATCGGAAAACCGATCTCCCGGGCCACCTCCAGCACCTCCCCCATATCGGAAACAGCGTGGTCAGTACCCGGAACCATTGGGATATCGTAGGCCTTTACGGCTTCCTTGGCCGCGAGTTTATCCCCCATGGTATGTATGGCCTCAGGTCCCGGCCCGATAAAAATAAGTCCATTTTCCGTAACCGTTTGGGCGAATGAAGCGTTTTCACTCAAAAACCCATATCCGGGATGAATCGCATCTACGTCCAGAGATTTGGCCACTTCTACAATATGGTCTCCTCTCAGGTACGATTTACTGGAAGGCGCCTCCCCAATACAGACGGCCTGATCTGCGAATCTCACGTGGGGGGCATCCCGGTCGGCCTCTGAATATACCGCCACTGTTTGAATCCCCATTTTTCGCGCCGTCTTCATCACCCGGATGGCGATCTCTCCCCGGTTGGCTATCAGAATTTTTTTCATTGATAAAGCTTTTATTTAAATTCGATTAGAAGACTCTTCTTATCGACAGCTGCTCCTTTTTCAACAGCAATTTTCGAGATGACCCCTTCCCGTGGAGAGAGAATAACATTTTCCATTTTCATCGCCTCCAGCACGACCAGGGCATCGCCTTCTTTAACTTCATCTCCCTCTGAAACTGGAATGTCCAGAATCAATCCGGGCATGGGAGCTTCAATATGGGAAACGTTCCTGGAAGAACCCAGTTCAAAACCCATGGCGGAAATCAACTGATCAAGAGGGTTGGATATTGACACAGAAAAGGGTTTTCCATCCACGGCCACCTTATACGTTTTTGTATTAAAATCAGCTTCGAGTATCTGCACTGAAAAAGAGTGGGCGTCGTGAATGACATGAAAGGTTTCCGGGGTAAGACGGGCCTGATCATAACCTTCAAGGGTTTCGGAACCCATTTGAAAAGACCATTCCCCATTTACCTTAACTTCAAAAGGATTTGGCATAGTGTAGCATTTGCACTTGGAGGATAAAAATAAGGTATACGCGCTAAATCTGAATGTACCGAGTTGAATTAATCCGAAAACACTTGCTTCAATCGGCTTCTGTTTAAAAAAATCAACCATTTAAAAGTATAGGCACCCTTTGGGAATTCCAATGAGGTTTATCATTTCTTTCTCTGAAAAACCTCCCGAGATTCGCAGAAGTCGTCCCATAAGGATTAATCTAAATCCCTATTTTTGATCCAAAGATCCAAACTACATGGTTACTATTGGAATTGCAGGAGGAACGGGCTGTGGAAAAACGACAGTAGTCAATCAGATCATTGAACAACTCCCCCCGGGTGAAGTCGGAATCATTTCTCAGGATTCGTATTATAAAGACCTCTCCGACCTGAGCTACGAAGCCCGGTGTGAAATTAATTTTGATCACCCCAGCACTATTGATTTTGAACTTTTGGAGCAACATCTGAAATTGCTGAAATCGGGCCACCCAATCGAGCAGCCCATATACTCCTTTGCCGAGCACAACCGAACTGCGGATACGCTTCGCACGCATCCGCGCAAGGTCCTGATCATCGAGGGCATCCTTATAATGACCCAGCCGGAAATCCGGGACCTTTGCGATATCAAAATTTTTGTGCACGCAGATTCTGATGAGCGACTTATACGCAGGTTAAAACGCGATGTTTCAGAGCGAAACCGAAGCGTGACCGAAGTACTGGACAGGTATCAAAATACGCTTAAACCTATGCACCAGCAGTTTATTGAGCCCACCAAGGAATATGCCGATATCATCATACCCAATAACAAATACAATACGGTGGCAGTAGATATTGTCCGAACGATCATCTCTGAAAAACTCGCACAATGACCTGGAAGGATTTTAAAAAACAAAGGTGGTTTAGTATTGTGAGTAATATCTATGTCCTGGTGCTCACCATATTCACAGTTTGGATGCTTTTTTTTGATACGAATTCCCTTTTGATACACAGGGAACTGAGAAAGGAAATCGATAAACTCGAAAAACAACAGGAATTTCTAAAGAATGAGATTTCGAAAGATCGGGCCATCATTGAAAAGCTTTCGGATCCGAAGGAGTTGGAGAAATTTGCCCGGGAGCAGTACTACCTCAAACGAAAAAATGAGGAGATTTATCTCATCGAATACGAAGACAGTATAAACCCTGACCCGGATGAAGAACTCAATTGACTTTTCCGAATTCCCCCAGATTTCCGATAAGGCCTGGAAACAACAAATCCAGGCAGATCTGAAAGGGGGAGATTACAACGAACTACTGACCTGGACCTCCCCGGAAGGCATAGTGGTAAAGCCTTTTTACAGCGCAGAAGACCTGCCTGTTTCAGATAACAATTCAACCAGTTTCCCAAAGCGGGAGTGGCGTATCGGATACGCCCTGGACGCGCGCTCCCCAAAGTCCGTATCCCTTTTGGAGAATCACCTCGAAAATGGAGTAGAGGCCCTTTGGGTGGAGGTCCGAGGTGAAAGTGTGGAAAACCTCCCCCGTCTGGCAGCTCTGGATGCCCCCCAGTATTGGGATACCTTTGCCCTGGACCAGAAATTCGCGGACATCCTAAAAAACGCTGCCACTTCTACAACCCATATCCTTGCCGATCCCATCCACACGCTGGCAGCAACCGGAAATTGGGTAAACGATGAAAAAGCAGACTTTGAAATCGTCGCGGGCCTTACCCAGTACGAAGGCATACAGGCTTCCCTGAGTGTTCACGTAAACCTCTATCAGAACGCCGGTGCAAATCGAGTACAGGAACTGGCTTATGCCCTGGCCCACGGCTGTGAATACCTCGAAAAAGCACAAGAGGACAACAGGTTGAAACCGCTTTTGGAGGAACCAGTATTTCTAATCTCCACAGGGAGCGAATACTTTTTTGAGATCGCGAAAATCCGCGCGCTCAAACGTCTGTGGGAACTCCTCGCCCAGGCCTATGGTTTTTCGGGCAGATGTAAGGTTATAGCTTCCCCCACCCTGAGGAACAAAACCCTCTACGACTACAACACGAACATGCTGCGTACCACGACCGAATCTATGGCCTGTATCCTTGGAGGAGCGGACCTGATCTGTAACCTGCCCTATGACGCACTGTATCACCCTGAAAATGATTTTGCAGCCCGAATCGCCCGAAACCAGTTGCTAATGCTCAAACACGAGAGTTATTTTTCCAGTGTCCGCAACCCGGCCGATGGCAGTTACTATATTGAATCGCTGACCGAGCAGTTAGGACAGAAAGCGCTTGAGGTGTTTAAAACCATCGAAAAAGGGGGAGGGTTTCTCTCCCAGCTCAAGGCCCATACGATACAAAAGAAAATAGCCGGGAGTGCCGCTAAAGAACAAAAGGCATTCGACAGGGGGGATCGCGTTCTGGTGGGCACAAACAAATATTCAAATCCGGAAGACCGGATGAGGGAGGTCCTGGAAAAAGATCCCTTCAGGGCAAAGCGTAAAATACAAACCCTTATAGCCCCTATCCTGGCCAAACGACTCTCCGAAGCCAACGAACGCAAAAGACTGGAAGATGAGCAGAAATAAAGCATTAAATATAAAGTGGACTCCCGGGGGGCCGGGAACTCCCGCTGCGGAAGTAGCCGGAGCAGCTCGTAAAACAGCTGAGTGTATTTACCTGAAACCACAGTATTCGGCCGCGGACCTTAAAGGCCTGGACCACCTGGATTTCGGGGCAGGCATGCCCCCTTTTTTGAGGGGACCATACAGTACCATGTATGTGCGAAGACCCTGGACGATTCGTCAATATGCCGGCTTTTCGACGGCTCAGGAAAGTAATGCCTTCTACAAGAGAAATCTCGCGGCGGGCCAGAAGGGACTTTCAGTAGCCTTCGACCTGCCCACACACCGGGGGTATGACAGTGACCATGAACGGGTTACCGGAGACGTTGGAAAAGCAGGGGTCGCCATCGACACTGTAGCGGATATGAAAATACTTTTCGACGATATACCCCTGGATAAAATGTCGGTTTCCATGACGATGAACGGGGCTGTTATCCCTATTATGGCCTTTTATATCGTGGCTGCTGAAGAGCAGGGAGTGTCCCCCGATCAGCTTTCAGGCACCATAC
>NZ_JBAVZJ010000503.1:0-2051 GCF_049588695.1 Robiginitalea sp. | reverse complement strand
ATATCGTCAAGCCCATTAGAAGCGCCTATAATCTCAGGTATCGGGACTGGGAGTATAAAAACCGGCTGAAAGTGGAAGCCGCCACCGAAAACGAGGTGGGTTACCTGCACCTGCGCGCTATGGGCTCTAATGACATCAGCCAGTTCTACCGGGAGTTTTACCCTGTTTTCGACCGCAAAGGACTTATCATCGATGTGCGTTACAACTTCGGAGGAAACATCGATAGTTTTATCCTTGAAAAGTTGCTTCGTAAGGCCTGGATGTACTGGGCGGAGCGCAATGGAAAACCCACCTGGAATATGCAGTACGCCTTCAGGGGGCATATTGTGGTTCTGGTGAACGAAAACACGTATTCAGACGGGGAGGCCTTTGCCGATGGTTTTAAAAAACTCGGGCTGGGCACCACCATAGGGGTGCGTACCTGGGGGGGCGAAATATGGCTCAGCAGCTCAAATCGCCTGAGCGACGGAGGTCTTGCCCGGGCTCCCATGATGGGGGTTTACGGAGACAACGGGGAATGGCTTATTGAAGGGCACGGTTTTGAACCCGATATCATATTGGACAATTTGCCCCATGCCACGTTTAAAGGAAAGGATGCCCAATTGGAACGGGCTATAGAATTCCTCAAAGAAGAAATCCGGAAAGATCCAAGGGATGTGCCTCAGCCCCCTCCTTTTCCGGATAAGTCTTTTGGGAACAACAAGAAAAATTAAGGATGTTCCCATAAGAATCGCTTAATATCCAATATGGCCCCTTTTTTTCGAAAAATCCGTAAATCACTCCTGGGGAAATCCAGTTTAGGCCGCTATATGCTTTATGCCATTGGAGAAAGTCTCCTGGTGGTCATAGGTATTTTACTGGCGCTTCAAATTGACAATTGGAATGAGGAACAACGAATGCGGGAGATTGAAGTGAAAACCCTCCGAGATCTTAAAGTGGAGTTTACGGAGAATCTTATGGACGCCCGAAGGGTTTACGAGGGAAATATGGGGGTTTTCGAGGCGACCACCCGGTTGCAGGAAAACGCAAAAGCCGGGGCTTTTGCTATAGAGGAGACCGATTCTCTGATGTTTTATATGTTTGACTGGTTCGATTATACCCCAAAACCCGGGGCTTCCAACAATCTGATCAATGCCGGGAACCTGAACTTAATCCAAAACGAGGAATTGCGATACCTGCTGACGCTGTGGTCCGGGGTGAACGCCGAACTGGATGACGATGAGCAGTTGTCCATCTCTTATTCTCAAAACACCATTGTTCCTTTTCTGGCAGCGCATTACCCCATTTCCAACCTTGAGAAGTACGATTTTACCCTGACCCATTACGATAAGAATATAGGACTGAATGCCTCGGCAAACCTGCCTGCACGACAGGCTTACGAGCCCTCTGCACTGCTAAAAGACCCGGTTTTTATGAGTCATGTTTCCACAAAGAAAATGCATGCTGTGCACAATGCTATGGAATGCAAGCGCGTCGTGGAATCCTGTGAAGAAATCCTCGAATTAATCGAAAAGGTGCTGCGTGAACAAACACAACCCTAAACCTGAAAAAATGAAACTGGCACGCCATACCTCAAAACCTGATCGCCCCCTTGAGCGCCATTACTAAAAAAATCGGATGGAAGGTGGCTGCTGCCCTGGTGGTGGCCAATATGATCGGTACCGGGGTTTTTACAAGCCTGGGTTTTCAGCTGCTGGATGTGCAAAATTCCTGGTCTGTCGCAGCCCTTTGGATCCTGGGTGGGGTGATGGCCCTTGCAGGGGCCTTTTGCTACGCCGAGGTGGGGAGCGCCTTCCCAAAATCAGGGGGGGAGTACGTTTTCCTTACAAAAATTTACCACCCCTTTGTCGGGTACCTGGCCGGCTGGGTATCCCTGATCGTCGGGTTTGCAGCCCCTGTAGCCCTTGCGGCTATGGCGCTGGGTGCCTACGCCTCTAATGTTGTTTCCATTCCACCTCCCGTATTGGCCGTGGGAACGGTAATTGTAATTTCGGGAATCCATTCCTTTAACCTCAGGGTGAGCAGTCGCTTTCAGGCCTTAGCCACCTGGT
>NZ_JBAVZJ010000502.1:0-6148 GCF_049588695.1 Robiginitalea sp. | reverse complement strand
GTTTTGAACTTTAATATGGCTGAATCCCCACAGGACAGCAGTCTCTGGATTCGGGAGGATAAAGGCAATTTATTGCGGTTTGACCGAAAAAAAGACAGTTTTGAGCTTGTTCTTACAAAAGGTGAGGTCCTGCCCGGGACAGACAGGAAAGATTCCATTCAGGACATCACCCCCCCTGGTAAAAGTGGCCTGATCCCCATGGGCAATAACCAGCATCTCTACCTATGGGATCCGCTGGAACGGAAAGTAGTTGAGACATACGATTTTTCGTCCCGGGAAGCCGTAGAATGGGCCGGAACTGCTTTTGAGGATTTGCACGGAAACCTATGGAATTCATCGTATGGTGAAATTTCAATAATCAACAGGGAAAATTCTCAAAGATCCGATTACAAATTCGGGGAAGGTAAACTGGCCTTCGAGAATTCCCCAAAAAATATTCGTTCCATTATTCCAGCCTATCAGGATTCGGATTTTATTGTATTCTGGATAAATGTCACGGATCGCGGCATGCAAGCCTTAATGAGGTACACCTTCTCCGACGGGGCTTTTCATCTATATGATAGTTCCTACAATGATGCGCAAAATGAATTTGCAGAAAATGGATTGAGACACAATTTGCTTAGGGATAAAACCGGGCTTTTCTGGGTAGGTACCCGTCCCAATATGTATAAACAGGCGCCAAAAAAAAGACAAATAACCCACTTCAGGAACGACCCAAAAGATCCAGAGAGCCTGCACAACGACACCATTTGGGCATTTTTTGAAGATAGTCGGGAACGCTTTTGGATAGGAACCCAAAATGGTATTGCCCAAAAGACAGGTGAAAGTACCTTCCGCCAGTACTTTATAGGCCCCGGAAATGACCCGAAAAACTCGGTGGGCGATATTAACCAGGTTTATGAGGATTCTAAAGGCCGTATCTGGGTCTGCACTCTTGATAAAGGCCTGCTCCGTTGGAATGAACGGACCCTTAATTTCGAAATTATTCCATTATTTAAAGACAATGAGGTGAATATTCTTCGAATGTTGGAGGATAGTGATGGAAACCTTTGGATCTCGGCCCTAAGGAAAGGGGTATACATCCTGGACCCGGATACCGGAAAGATTATAAAAAAGTTCGAGCCTGAAGGGGCAGAAACGCACTTATTGTCCAGCGATATCATTGTCCAAATTTTCAAAGACTCCCGGGATCAGATGTGGGTGGGGGATCCCCGCGATAACGACCAGGGGTTATTTAAATATGTGGCGGAAAAGGATCAATTTAAGCCATACCATTTTGATGCCAAAGACACTTTATCCCTGGGCAGTAATGAGATTCATTTTATAACAGAGGATGACCTGGGAAGGATGTGGGTGGGTACAGACGGCGGCCTGAATCTTTATGATCGGGAGAATGATACTTTTCATCGAAACCTCGATTTGCTTTCCCTGCCCAGTATCTCAGGTTTTTATCAGGCCGGGAATGGAAAAATGTGGTTTACTGCCTATAGCGGGAGGGGTCTGGCCCTGGTGGGCCCGGGAGTGAATGATGTGGAATTTTTCGGGGAAGAACAGGGGTTACTGCATAATGACGTACTATCCAATTGGGGGGATTCCCGATTATTGATGGATGACCTGGGGAAGCTATGGCTGTCTACGCAGCGGGGATTGTCTGTTTTTGATACGACAACAAAAACCTACACCAGCTATTACGAAGCTGACGGGTACCAGGAGTATAGCGGAGTCCACAGTAGGTTTAAAACTAAAAAAGGGGATATCTGGATTGGCGGGAACCAGGGATTAAACCACATCATCCCTGAAAAACTGGCGGCCAAGGACAGCACCCTCCCCAACCTGGTTATCACCAAAATGGGAATTCAGGATAGCATATATACCGCGGCTGATGGCGATTTGTTTCAAAAGGCTGTTCCTTATACGGAAGCGGTAACCCTGGATCATACCCAACGTGATTTAAGCTTCGAATTTGTGGCACTGCATTATCTGAAACCCGAAGACAATTTATATTCCTGGAAACTCGAAAACTTTGACGCCAAATGGTCTGAACCCTCCAAAGATCGCCGGGTGAGCTATAAGAACCTTTCTCCGGGCGACTACGTTTTCAGGGTAAGAGGGTCCAATGCAGATGGGGTTTGGAATGAGGAAGGGGCCTCCGTTGCCATTACGATAAGGCCGCCCTGGTGGCAGACCGGATGGGCCTATTTCCTATACTTGTTATTGGCTGGCTTTATCGCCTACCGCATCCACGGGTTCCAGAAACAAAGGACCATCCGCAAGGAGCGGGAAAGAGCCCGGGAAAAGGAACTCCAACAAGCCAAAGAAATTGAAAAGGCCTATGCTGAATTAAAGGCCACCCAAAGCCAACTGATCCAATCTGAAAAAATGGCCTCCCTCGGGGAGCTCACCGCCGGCATTGCCCACGAAATCCAAAACCCCCTCAACTTTGTCAACAATTTCTCAGAATTGAACACGGAACTGCTGGAAGAACTGGATGAAGAAGCCGGCAAGGGCAACCTGAAAGAAGTGCAAACCCTGGCGGCGGACATCAAGGAGAATGAACTGAAAATTAACCACCATGGCAAACGCGCAGATAGTATTGTCAAAGGCATGTTGCAGCACAGCCGCAGAAGTGAAGGGGAAACAGAACCTACGGATATCAACGCCCTGGTCGATGAATATGTCCGTCTGGCCTACCACGGCCTGAGGGCCCGGGACAAATCCTTCAACGCCACTTTTCAGACCGATCTGGATGCTTCCATCGGCAAGGTGAGTGTATTTCCCCAGGAAATCGGGAGGGTGGTCCTGAACCTGCTCAACAATGCCTTCTATGCGGTCACCGAGAAAAAACAAAGCGCCCCAAAGGAGTTTACCCCAACCGTTTCCGTGATCACAAAGAAAACGAGAAACGGAATTCAAATCCGGGTGGCCGACAATGGCAAAGGAATGCCCAAAGACGTCCGGGATAAAGTATTCCAACCCTTCTTTACCACCAAGCCCACCGGGCAGGGCACAGGCCTGGGCCTCAGCCTGAGTTACGACATTATAAAGGCACATGGGGGAACGTTGGAAGTAGAGTCTGAAGAGGGCAAAGGCACCGAGTTTATCATTAAATTACCTGTTCTATGAGCAGGAACACTTCTAAAGACAAAACGGATGTAAGGTCTACCTATGAAAAGTTGATTGGGGTCATGCTGGACTTTAATGACCTGAAGGAACTTCAGGATACAGTACATCCGGATTTTACGGGGTATGGAAGCGCAGCCCATGAATTTTTTAGGACGCGGGCGGATCTGGAGAAGATGGCCCGGATGCAAAAGGACCAGCTTGAGGGTCAGGAATTCAGGTATGATCGCAAACCGGTGGCACAAAAGTTTTTTGCAGATGGGGCAAGCTGCCTGATTCTTGAAGAGTTCGACCTCTTTTTTTCCGGCAACGAACACCATCTGCTGCTGCGGCTTTCGACCCTGGTCGAGTGGATTGACGGGACTTGGCTCGTTACCCATGTCCACGGTTCTAGCCCGGATTCGGATATCGCTGAGGAGGAAGCCTTTCCGGAGCAGGGGCTGAAAAAGAAAAATGAGGAGCTGGAGGCAAAGATCCGGGAACGCACCCGGGAGCTTGAAATCGAAGCTGCCCTGGAGCGCACCCGTGCTCAAAGCTTGCAGATGCAGCATTCCAGTGAACTCAGCGAGGTTTCCAATGCGTTCCACGAGCAGTTGTTGCTGCTGGGAATCGATTCGGAATTTTCCTTTGTCTGGCTACCTAATGAATCCAGGGAGAACCATTTGTTCTGGACCACATGGACGGAAACCGTAAATGGGAAAACGGTTTTTCACAGTAAATCTGTCCGCTATCCCCTGGACCTCACAGATCCTTATAACGCCACCTGTATAGCCGATTGGGAAAGCGGGGTTTCCATTCACGAACACTTCGTACCCCCGAAGGATGTAGTAAATTTCTTTGCTTCCTGGGAAGAACTGCTGGAGGGGGCCTCCCATTTGAAAGCGGAATTTTTTGAGGAGGGTATTTATTATACCGAAGCCTTCATGAAGTACGGGTGTTTTGGCATCGATATCAAAAGGCCCCTGACTGATGAGGAAAAATCGATCCTGCACCGGTTTGCCATTGAATTCGAGCGGACATATTCCCGTTTCCTGGACCTCCAAAAGGCAGAGATACAAGCCCGGGAAGCTCAGGTAGAGGCATCCCTGGAACGTCTCAGATCAGCTTCCATGGCTATGCAGAAGACGGAAGATATCTCCGAAGTGACCATTGTCTTCCTGGATCAGCTGAAGGAATTGAACTTGAATTTTATCCAGGCGTGGATCAATGTATTCCATTTGGAAGAAGGGTACTTTGATATTTGGTTTTCACCCCTTGAAGGGGTTTACAACGAACCTACCCATTTGGAGTTGCCAAGTGTCCTTTTTGAAGATACCACCTTCAAGTCCTGGGAAGCCGGCCATGCATTTTCACACCTTTCTTTACATTCAAAGGAAGAGGTCGATGCCCTGGTACAGGCCTGTGACAAAGCCACTGACACCAATTATTTCAGTCACTTCCAGGAGAAGCTTCAATTGGAAAGGCTTGAATTCCTGGATGCGAATTACAAATACGGTACCATCAGTATTTCGGGCCATGAGAAAGCCAGCAGGGAGGAGAAAGAAACCCTGCTGCGCTTTGCTAAAGTCTTTGAGCAGACTTACACCCGCTTTTTAGATCTGCAAAAAGCAGAAGCACAGGCCCGGGAGGCGCAGACTGAAGCAGCACTGGAGCGCGTGCGGAGCAGGTCCATGGGGATGCAGAAAAGCGAGGAGCTCAAAGAGGTGGTAAAGGAGATTTTCGACCAGCTTGCCATCCTGGGTATCAATGCGGAACATGCAGGTATTGTTGTGGATTATGAACCCAAAAAGGACTGGCATTTTTGGGTTGCGGATACCCAGGATATTCCGGCAAAGGTTACGGTCCCTTATCTCGACCTGGTCTGGGACCGGCAATTCACAGAGGCCAAAAAGGAGGGCAGGGACTTCTTTACGACACAACTGGATTTTGAAGAAAAGAACAACTTTTACAAACAACTACTCCCGCACATTGAGGGCGTGACCACTAAGGCGCGGGAATTCTATATGAGTTGTCCCGGACTGGCTGCATCCACCGTCCTTCAAAAGGATATCGGACTGTACATTGAAAATTTCTCAGGAACCCCGTATTCAGCAACCGAAAATGATATCCTTATGCGGTTTGCCAAAGTATTCCAGCAAACCTACACCCGCTTCCTCGACCTGAAGAAAGCTGAGGCCCGGGCCCGGGAATCAAAAATTGAAACCGCCCTGGAGCGTGTCCGTTCCCGAACCATGGCCATGCAGCACTCCGACGAACTGGCTGAGGCCTCCCACCTGCTGGACAAAGAGGTGCGCGGGCTGGGGATCAAAACATGGGGGTGTGCCTTTAACATCTACCGGGAAAAGGACTCTATTGAATGGTTTGGGAACGAAGCAGGTCTACTCCCCACCTACACGGTTCCCCGGAAAGGGATTTTCAAAGACTATTTTGATGCAGGCCAGAAGGGGGAATCCCTCCTGGTAAAAGAAATAGCCGGGGAGCAGTGTACCGCCCATTATGAGTTTATGAGCACCCTGCCCGTAGTTGGCGATGTCCTGATGCAACTCAAAAAAACCAACGGTTCCTTCCCCTCCTACCAGATTGACCATGTCGCGTATTTCAAATACGGGTATCTTTTGTTTATCACAAGGGAGGCGGTGCCGGAAGCCCATGAAATTTTTCAACGCTTCGCCAAAGTATTCGAACAAACCTACACTCGTTTTCTCGATCTGCAATTAAAAGAGGAACAGGCCGTAAAACTGGTGGAAGAAAAACAACGCCTGGAAAAAACACTTACCGATTTACAGGCCACCCAGCAACAGCTCGTACACTCCGAAAAAATGGCCTCCCTCGGGGAACTCACCGCAGGCATTGCCCATGAGATCCAGAACCCCCTGAACTTTGTAAATAATTTCTCCGAAGTGAGTCGGGAGCTCATTGACGAACTGCTGGAAGAACTCAAAAACGGCGATCAGGACGAGGTCGATGCCATCGCCCAGGATGTCATCCAAAACCTGGAAAAAATCAACCACCACGGCAAACGGGCAGA
>NZ_JBAVZJ010000501.1:0-2664 GCF_049588695.1 Robiginitalea sp. | reverse complement strand
CAAAATGACCCTCGCACCAACGCAGGCGCTGTAATTTGTGAAAGTTGATCTTCTCATCCAGGAGGGACAGCACCACATCTGTGGCTTCCATAGGGGTAAAACTCCCTTTGACCAATTCTACTTTTTGGTCTGTGATCGTTTCTTTCATTGCAGTGTATTTATCGTTTTTCATAGTTTGTTTTGTTAGGTTCGGACTTTAGCCGGATAAGGCTGATCAATCCCCATATAAAAGAAATAGCTATCAATTCTGTCATAAAAAGATTATCAAGGCTCCATGAACCCAGAAGCAGGACAACCAAAAGGACAGATCCTGCGATGACCTGCAAGGTTGTTCGGTTCACCACCGTTTTTGAAGTAGAACTACTTTGGGAACGCTCCCTGTTTTCTCTGTCGAAATCTGCAGTATGCTTAAAATTGTATGAAAAGGCCATTAATCTTTCTTTTACAGTGCAAAGTTGCAATATGTTTTTTATATATTTTTATTTATATTTATGATGAAAAACATTAATAATATTTATGAACTATACGCTCAACCAGCTCAATATATTTTATAAAATAGCACAGAATCAGAGTATTACCAAGGCTGCAGAAGAATTACATTTAACCCAACCGGCGGTCTCTATCCAGTTGAAAAACTTTCAGGATCAGTTCTCCATTCCCCTCACTGAAGTGGTAGGGCGAAGGCTCTATGTCACCGATTTTGGAAAGGAGATCGCGGAGGCTGCGGAGCAAATCCTGCACCAGGTGCAGGCCATCGACTATAAGACCCATGCCTTTGAGGGCAATATTGCGGGCCGTCTTACTATTTCCACGGTCTCTACGGCCAAGTATGTTATGCCTTATTTTTTAACAGGGTTTATGGATGCCAATCCCGGTGTGGATCTTGTAATGGATGTGACCAACAAGGCCAAGGTCATTCGAAGCCTGGAACAGAATGCAGTAGATTTCGCCCTGGTATCGGTGTTGCCGGATCACCTGAAAATAAACCGGGTTGAGTTGATGCAGAACAAACTGTTTCTTGTGGGTGGAACCTCCAGGATCGGACCGAAAAAGCGATCTGCAACCCGAGTATTGAAGGAAGAACCCCTGATTTTCAGGGAGTCAGGCTCGGCTACCCGGAATGCCATGGAGTCTTTCCTGGCTTCCAAATCAATACAGAATTCTAAAAGACTGGAACTCACCAGTAACGAGGCCCTGAAACAAGCGCTGATTGCCGGGTTGGGATATTCGATTATGCCGCTCATCGGGTTGAAAAATGAATTGAAAAACGAGGATCTGGAAATTATCCCAATGCGCGGACTCCCGGTCATTACGCACTGGAACCTGATTTGGCAAAAGTCTAAAAACCTCTCGCCCACGGCCCTGGCCTTTTTAGAATACCTGGCCGATCACAAAGATGAAATCATCCAGGAACACTTCGATTGGTTTGAAAATTACAATTAAACAAAATTATACTTGCGTATATGTTTACATCCCATTTTCAAACGGGGTCCGTTCTGTATTTTTATGCGGTCAGAACTTAGGAAAGTGTTTTTATTGGATTCTTATATAAGGTATATCTTTTAGATCAGGTACATCCGGGGACGCTTCAGGGACTCGGGGTAGAACAAGAGCCTTTCCAGGCTTCCATGATCTCATTCAGGGTGTTGATGGTTTTGTTCTGAATACCGAGAGCCAGTTGGGGGCAATCGAGGAAAAAGGGAATCAATTTTTTCCGCTTAAGCCCAAATATGCCCTGTGTAGCCCGCACCCACTGATCCTCCCGGGGGCGGTAAAAAAGCGGGAAGCTATCGAGATAGTCGTTATCGTCGTGGACGAATTCCCATTCATATAATATAAGATCCGGGTTTCTCCAGACGACCTTTAAAAAAATGGGTTTTTGACTTGGATCAGACTTATAGTTAAATCGAAAGAAGGAAGCATCCTCGCGGATTGCCACAGATTCAAAATCTAACTGATTGTACCCGTATCCCCGAATTTGATCCGGACGGTACTTCTTCTTTTGCCATTTCTTTTTAAACCTGACTTTGGCATATAGTCGCTCGAAGGGTCCGGGTTGCCGGTCTTTGACAAAACCTCTCAGCGTATCTCCCTCAAGGGTTATGATGTACCCGTCGTAATACCCCTTCTTTTGGGCGCGAAGTTCACTTGATCCGAGAAGGAACAACAGTATTAAAGCGGGAAAATAAAATATATGAAATTTTGACGGCTGCATAGAGGATTCCTTTAGGTACCTAATCGGGCTCAATGCCTACGGTACAAAGAACATACCAGTTCAGCAGCTGTACGCCAAAATGTTTTGATTTTCGATGAAGCATTGGAGTTTAGGGGAATCAAAACCTATTTCCAAAGGTAGAGCGCCTGAATTTTAGGGTCTGGTTCCGGGCTGAGTGTAAAAAACACATTGAGGGAGTCTTTGGATCCATAAATTTCAAAAGATCCCCGCAACTGATTTCCTGGATTAATTTCCCCTGTTTGCAGAATCTCACCGGCACCTTCCAGGAGGGGTCTGAGTTCCGAAATGCGGGTATTTCGATCCGAATCCAGATAGAAGTTTTCGGCAAATACTTCGGCTTCCAGTTCCTTATCCCAGGTTTTAAACCAATTGACGATCTGATTTTTCCGAAAGTTGAGGATGCCCGATACAGGCAGTTTCCTCGGCTT
>NZ_JBAVZJ010000500.1:0-7606 GCF_049588695.1 Robiginitalea sp. | reverse complement strand
CATCAGGGGGACTATTGAAAGCATTTTGGCACTGGTTCCAACCTCCAAAATTGGAAAAAGGTCCGTGAGATAGTCCCTGAGGACGTTCCCTGTAACTGAAATGGTGTCCTTCCCTTCACGGATCCTTTCAAGGGTATACCAGGTGGCCGCTTCTGGTGAGAGAATGCGGATATCCAGTTTTTCCCGAACAGCCTCCGGCAGATAGGTGTCCACCTTCGAAATCAATTCCCGGTCATGGGACCGCTCTGCATCGAGCCAGAAAACAGCAGGAGTACCCGATTCTTCTGCCCTGCGAACGGCCAGTTGAATCCAATCCTGAACGGCCGCATCGGTTACGGAGCACATCCTCCAGATGTCACCGGGGGCCACTTTGTGTTCCAAAAGGACTTCTCCGGAGTCGCTATCGATCACCCGGACATTTCCCGCCTGCGCTATTTCAAAAGTTTTGTCGTGGGAACCATATTCTTCCGCCTTTTGGGCCATAAGCCCGACATTGGGAACGGATCCCATTGTTTTTGGATCCAGGGCCCCATATTTTTTGCAAAAATTTATAGTGGCCTTGTAAATTCCTGCATAACTGCTATCCGGGATAACGGCCATGGTATCCTGAGACTTCCCTTCGGCATTCCACATCTGTCCCGAATTCCGAATCATAGCCGGCATAGAGGCATCGATAATTACATCGCTGGGAACGTGCAGGTTGGTTATTCCTTTATCGGAGTTTACCATTGCCAGAGCAGGCCCTTCTTCCATGGCCTGGGTAATGGCATCCTGAATCTCACCGGCCTCTGCCTGCGGCAGTTCCCCAAGCGATTCCAGGAGGCTTTCCAGGCCATTATTGACGTTTACCCCTATTTTCTCGAGGGTGGAACCATACTTTTCAAACAGCGTTTTAAAGTAGGTTTTTAAGACGTGGCCGAAGATGATGGGGTCCGATACCTTCATCATAGTCGCTTTCAGGTGAACTGAAAACAAAAGACCCTGGGATCGGGCTTCGTCTATCCGGGTTTGCAGAAAATTGAGGAGATTCCTTTTCTCCATGAGGCTTGCATCGATAATACCCCCTTTTTCGATGCGGACTTCTGACTTCAGGACCTTTTGTTCCCCCTCGGGGTTGCTCCACTCAATCCGGAGATTTCGCCCCTTCTTTAAAGTGAGCGATTTTTCGTTGGATTTAAAATCGCCCCCGGACATGGTCTCTACACAACTCTTGCTTTCTGCATTCCAGGCCCCCATGGAATGGGGATGTTTCCGGGCGTAATTCTTTACAGGTTTGGGGGCTCTTCGGTCTGAATTACCCTCCCGGAGCACCGGATTTACGGCACTTCCTTTAACCCGGTCGTACCGTGCCTTATGGTCAGCCGCCTGGTCCGTTTCAACCTCATCCGGATAGTCGGGCAGGGGATAGCCTTTATCCTGCAATTCAGCTATCGCGTCTTTAAGTTGTGGGATGGAGGCACTGATATTGGGGAGTTTGATAATATTGGCCTCAGGTTGTTTCGCCAGATTCCCAAGAAAAACCAGATCATTGGTGACTTTTTGATCCGCCTTGAGGCGTTCGGGGAATTCAGCTAAAATGCGGGCTGCCAGGGAAATATCCCGAGCCTCGATTTCGATACCTGCAGGGCGGGTAAATGCTTTGATTATGGGGAGAAAAGAGGCAGTGGCCAGGGCCGGGGCCTCGTCGGTCTGTGTGTAGCGTATAATTGGCATTGGGGTGTTGCAGTTTAGGCGAGCAAATATACAATTTATGGTGGTCAGATCAAGTAGTGGCAGGGAATCCGCTTAAATACCGGGAGTAAAAAAATGAAAGCCACATCATTGTAACAAGTACAAGGATATGGCTTTCTTGTCATAACCTAATGGCCTTACGTTCTGCCTAAGCCGAACAAACCACACGGTTAAAACGACGTTTGAATTGAAATTTGAAAAACTTAAAACAAGTCCTAAATCCTTCAATTCTTCTTATTGACCAGTTCTTTTATCTTACAGGACCCACTTAGAGCAGGTCTTGTAACGCAAAAGTCCTCATCTATATGCGCAAACTACCGCTCCCGCATACAAACTCGTTAAAATATTTTCCATATACGAGTATACTTCTGTTTATTTCAACTAACCAATAATACAAAGAACGCTAACTCTGTAGTAATTTTCCGCGATTTCCAAGGACTGAAAACCCCTTATCAATTACATAAGCAAAGTATTTAAAACCCCTTCCCTTTGCAAATAATCTGCAAAGAAGAAATTCACAGTTTGTTCACTACTGTTATCAACAATTGTTTATAAATCAACTACTTGAAGGGTCTGAGTAGAAGGCATTAATCACTTTTGCGTTCTTCCCGCTTGATTTGTCTCTGGATCTTTCGAATGGCCGACTCTATGGATTTGTCGGGTTCAATGATATTATACGCCCCCCAGAATTCCGGATCGGAAAATCCATCGGTAGCGTCGCTCAGGATGATGGACGAGCGAATACGCTCCTTGGATTTGGGTATTTTGCCCCCGGTGTAGGGTTCCCAGTCTGTGACTGCCATTTCACAGGTAAGGTTGTAAATGGAGTTGAAGAGCCTTTTATCCCAGTCAATTTTAAACTCCAGGATGGCATTGCTATAGCCGTAATACCATTTTCCATCTTTTTCCCGGTAATCTACCCGGTAGGACACCTCAGTAGGGTAGACATTGGCATTTGCAGGTTTTTTCCGCACAAACATCCGGCTCGCCACTTTTGGATCTGTAATATTGAGGGAGAAAATGGCGCTGGTCAGTATTTTCCGCTCAGCATCTATATACAGTTTACCGGTAAACAGAGGTTCGATGATCTCATCTTTCTGGCGAAAGTTAATGACAAAGATCAGACGGTCATTGATGCGTGTATTGCGATCAAAAGTAAAATTGTAGTCGTCAAAATAATCCGAAGCGAAAATATAATCCGGATATTTCATCAGGTCTACGTAGAGCGTATTGTAAGGACCGCCCTGTAGTTTCAAAGCTACCGTATCGAGTTTTGAGTAATCCGTACTTTTACGGGACTTATACAATTCTGCGATATCGTGCCTCGGACTGGCATACGGGGTTTTGTACACGGTAATCACTGCCTCGGATAAGGAGACATTCTGGCGCCGCTTCCGAATGGTTTCCCGGTAAAAAGCGGTCATTTCCATAGGATCCTGCATGTAGTTCTCACCTCTCCTGCTGAAGGTCTCCTGTACCAAAGCCCGCGCATCCCTGGGGACTACCACATCTACTTCCTGCAGGGTGGTCACGGAAACATCGAGGAAAATATCCGTGCCGTTTTCTTCGAACTGGTTTAAAGGTATGGATCGGGATTTATAACCGAGAAAGGACACTTGTACCGTACCCCCAGCGAGACTCTCCGGGATTTTTAAGAGGAATTCCCCTTCGGAGTTGGTTACGGTGCTGATGTTTTGGTCTTCCAGGGTAAGGGTTGCAAATACAAGGGGGTCACGGGAATCGGCATCGCGTACGACACCCTCGTAGGAGCGGAAATCCATGGCGCTCGCTTGTTCGCCTTCCTGGGCACTCACAGAGAATCCCAACAGGAGGCACAGCATTAAAACCGGACCTAAATGTTGATTCATAGCAGTCGTTTTTTGGGGAACTCCAGAGGTGAAAATCGCCTTTGAGAGGCCCCGATTTTTTAGGTTCAAAGATAGAGTATTTACGCCTGAATTAAAAGCATTAGAAAGGGTCACGTCCCGCGGTGTGTATTCTATTTTAAACGTTTTAGTATCTTCAGAGGACAAAACTTCCAAAGTGAAAAAAAGAGACTTTATAAAAAGCCTGGGCTACGCCGCCTTTGCAGCCCCAATGATGGCTTCAGGTATGGAGCCCCTCACCCGACGGCGAACCGAGGCATATCCCCATGGAAGAGGTGAGGATTACTGGGAAAGGATTCGCAAAGACTATACCCTGAAGCCGGATTACATCAATCTGGAGAATGGCTACTACAATATCATCCCCAACCCGACGATGGAGGCTTTTATCTCACATGTAAAAGCGGTGAATTACGAGGGTGCCTACTATATGAGAACGGAGCAATGGGAAAATAAGAAACGCATTACGGGACGCCTGGCCGACATGCTCAACACGACCGACGAGAATTTAATCATAACCCGGAACACCACGGAATCCCTGGATCTGATCATAGGTGGCTATCCCTGGGAAGAAGGAGATCAGGCGGTATATGCGCTTCAGGATTACGGAGCCATGAGGGAGCACTTTAAATTGATATCGCAGCGCTATGGTGTGGTTTGCCGTGAAGTTTCAGTGCCCAACCACCCGGAATCAGATGAGGAACTGGTCGCCCTTTACGAGGCCCAGATCAACCCTAAAACCCGTATGATTATGATTTGTCATATGGTAAATATTACTGGTCAGATTTTACCGGTTAAAAAAATCTGTGATATGGCCCATCGGTACGGGGTAGAGGTTTTGGTAGACGGCGCACATTGCATCGGGCACATCCCGGTAGATTTGCCCGCATTGGGTTGCGATTATTACGGCTCAAGCCTGCATAAATGGTTGAGTACACCCCTGGGGGCGGGACTGCTCTATGTCCGAAGCGAACATATCGATAAAATTTGGCCATTGTTGGCAGAACATCACCGGGAGCCCGGGGATATCGGTCGGTTGAACCATACCGGAACACATCCGGTCCACACAGACCTCGCCATAGCAGACGCTATGGATTACCTGGAGGGAATAGGCCTGGAGGAAAAGACTAAAAGACTCCGGTATCTACAGAGGTACTGGAGCGATCGGCTCAGGGGGGTGGAAAATGTAGTAATCAGCACCCCGGAGGCTGAGGCCCGCAGTTGTGCCATAGCCAATGCCGGTATTTCCCATATGACACCTGCCGACCTAGCCAAACAACTGCTTGCAGAGTTTCGGATTTTTACCGTTGCCATTGATTACGCTAACGTCCATGGGTGCAGAATCACCCCTAATGTGTACACAACTACGGCAGAACTGGATCGGTTTGTGGATGCCATGACCGTATTGGCAGGGCGTACTTGATTTTTTTTCAGATGTGAACCATTGCTGATATCTGTCATAAAAAGTGCCTGGATGTTTACTTAATTTCATGGACTGTATACAATAGAGCCGGGAGGGTTCGATAAACCTGTCCGATCTGATAACCTAAAACCTTTTTTATGTCTTCATCTTATAAAGCGCAGGGGAAACTTTGGAGTCTTGCCCTGCTTCGCGTGCTTATTGGCTGGCATTTTCTCTATGAGGGAATTGTAAAATTGTACAATCCGGACTGGACGAGTTTCGGGTACCTCGCTACGGCACAGGGTCCGTTAAAACCCGTATTCCAGGCTATGACCTCCGAAGCCGTACTTCCGTGGATCGATACCATGAACTGGGCAGCCCTCGTTTTTGTCGGCATTACCCTGATTCTCGGTGTCCTGGAAAAACCAGGCGCCCTTGTCGGAGCAGGCTTATTGCTGCTCTATTACCTGGCGCATCCTTCCTGGCCGGGAATGGCACAGGTCAATACCGAGGGCAGTTATTGGATCGTGAACAAAAACCTGATAGAAGCCGTAGCCTGTATGGTACTCTTTTATCAACCCACCGGTTCCCTTTTCGGGCTTCCGAGAATCCTTTCAAGAAATAAAGCAACTACAAAAACAGAATTGTCATGAGCTGGACACGAAGAGAAGCCTTATTAGGACTGGGCAGTATCCCTATTTTAGGAACTGTATGGTGGGCGGGAGCCTCCGGAACCGTTGGTAAAAAAAGGGAGCGGGAAACACTTCTGGAACAATTAAATATTCAGCCATCCCTACCCTCAGCTGTGCCCGCGGTATCGGGTAAACCGGTGCGCGTGGGAATCATCGGATTCGGGATCCGGGGAGAGCAGCTTTGCAGATCCCTCGGATACGCCACCGATGAATGGATTGCAGATATGGAAGAAGCGGCAGCAGTGGCGAAACGCGAAGGGCGTCCTTTTACCGCCCTGGAGGACTTCCGAAATCAGGAAACTTTAAATGTTCAGATAACCGGAGTTTGTGATGTTTTTGATGTCCGTGCCGAAAAAGCGATTCGGTCCTTTGGAACTGAAGAGGCCCCTGTCAAACGTTATAAGACCTATACAGATATGATCCGGAGCGGGGAAATAGAAGCCGTAGTTATTGCAACCCCGGATCACTGGCATGCCCCAATGTCCATTGAGGCCCTGAACAATAATGTGCATGTGTACGTGGAAAAACCCATGACGCACAACCTTACAGAGACTTATGCCCTGAAAGAGGCGGCTGCGAATTCCAGGGCGGCCTTTCAGGTAGGTCATCAACACCGGCAAACCCTGAGTTTTAAAACCGCCCGGGATATCGTCGAAAAAGAAATCCTGGGTCATGTTTCCCTGATTACGACCAATACGAACCGCAATGACGACAACGGGGCCTGGAATTACGACATACACCCTGAGGCCAATTCCCAGACGATCGACTGGCAACAGTTTCTTGGAAGTGCACCTGAAATCCCATTTAACAAAAACCATTTTTTCCGATGGCGGAAATGGTGGGCTTATGGCTCAGGCCTTTCGGGGGATTTACTAACCCATGACTACGACCGGTTGAACTGTGTCTTAAAAATGGGTATTCCCAAATCCGTAATGGCCTCTGGCGGGATTTACACCCACAGGGATGGACGAAACGTGCCGGATGTTCTACAGGCGAATATGGAATTTCCCGATTTCAGCACCGGAAGCACACAAAAAAAAGGCAAGGAAAAAGGAATGACCTTTACCTATAGTGCCACCCTTGGCAATGGGTTTAACAGGCCTACCATGCTCATGGGGCACGATGCCTCAATGGAACTGGGAAACCGCCTGACAATTTGGCCCGATGGGGGTTCTACGCGATATGCTGAACAGTTGGAGGCTGGTAAGATGTCTCCACAAAGCCCTATCTATAGTTATAATCCTGCAGCTTCTGCCCTGGATGGGGTCTCGTCGGCCACCTCCCAGTATTTTGCCGATAAAGGATTAATGTGGACCTACGTAGACGGAAAACGCGTGGATTCTACATTTCTGCATATGCGGGAGTGGCTTAGCGTCATCCGAAATGGAGGTGAGCTTAGCTGTGGTATTCAGGAAGGCTTTGACGAGGCTATTGCCGCACATATGACCGGCCTTTCCTGGAAATTGGGAAGACGGATAGAGTGGGACCGTGAAGGTCAGCAGGTTATCCCTATAGAAGGGGTAGATCTGGATGCGGTCCTGTTACAGAGCCCTCCGGGTGTAGGCAGGCTTGAGGCTGACGTGGTGGCGGCTTTGTAGGTGTTCAAGGTTCAAAGTTCAAAGCAGAAGTTGGCAGTGGGCAGTGGCAGTGGGCAGTGGCAGTAGGCAGTGGCAGTAGGCAGTAGGCAGTGGCAGTAGGCAGGGTCATTGTGCAAGGTCCAATATCTTTTTTTGACTTCAAACTGCTACTGTGAACTGTGTACTTTCAAAGGGTTCAAAGTTCAAAGCTCAAAGCAGAAGTTGGCAGTGGGCAGTGGCAGTAGGCAGTAGGCAGTGGCAGTATGCAGGGGCATTGTACAAGGTTCAATATCTTTTTGACTGCGAACTGCTACTGTGAAC
>NZ_JBAVZJ010000499.1:0-6860 GCF_049588695.1 Robiginitalea sp. | reverse complement strand
GGTGAGTTTACTGTATTCGCACCATCAGATGAAGCTTTTCAAAGGCTCGATGAGGACCTTCTCCTATCTCATCCGCGAAATATCAGAAAGTTAAGGACACTTATATCCTATCATATTGTTGCCGGGGAGTTGACAGCTTCCCGTATCCTTCAGGCCTTATGCCAGGGGGAGGGAGTAGCTGTATTCACAACAATTCAGGGAGGAGAGCTGATCGCAACCATAGAGGGTGTGGATATTTTCCTTACGGATTGCCGGGGCAACAAGTCGCGGATAGTGACGGCAGATGCCACTTCGGAGAACCTGGTGTTCCATGAAATTGACAGCGTTATCCTGCCCGGACCACCTATTCCCTGAATCTACCGTAATTCAGCCCCCAACTCCTTTTCAAAACTCTTCTGCAACCGTTTCATGGCAGCATCGATCTGCTTATCCGTGAGGGTCTTTTTAGGATTGAGTAGTGTAAAACTCACGGCATATGACTTTTTACCTGCGGGTAATTTATTTCCTTTATAAACGTCAAATAATTGGATTTCCCGGAGCAGGGACCGTTCTGCTGTAAAGGAGAGATCATACAATTGCTGATAACTCACATGTTCATCCAACAAAAGTGCAAAGTCCCTTTTAACCTCAGGAAACTTTGGGATGTCCTGGTATTGAAAAGTCGCTTTGGACGCCCTCTCCAGGAGTGCACTCCAATTTATATCCGCATATAATACCGGCTGTGATATGTTAAATGCCTTTAAAATATTGGGGTTGACCACACCGAAAGTAGCCACAGAAACACCCTGATCCCTTAGCTCTAACCCCTCTGAAAACCTGGAGTCGGATACAGGCGTTTCGAGGCAATTCTCAAAGCCCACTCGATCGAGCAACTGGCGGATTATACCCTTGAAATAAAAAAAGCCAATCGTTTCCCCGGAACGGGTCCAATGGTCCCGGTTCGTCTGACCTGTAAGCAAAAGGGACATCCTGGAATCTTCCAAATAATCTTTTTTCCCCTGCCTGTAGGTCTTTCCAAATTCGAAAAACTTGAGGTCGGGTTGTTTCCGGTTCAGGTTATGCGCAATGGCCTCGAGCCCTCCAAAAAGCATATCTGTTCTCAAGGCTGATAATTCCCGGCTCAGAGGGTTTAATAAAGCTACTGCAGCCTTTGATTCCGGTGCAAGGAGCTCCTGATAAGAAGGATTGGTCAGGCTATTGGACAATATTTCGTAAAAACCATTATGCGAAAGTTGCCTGCCCAGGCTTTCTTCCAGGACATGGGGCTCAAGGGAAGGTGGCGGGGTTATGGATGCATTGAGCTTTTCACTAAAACCTACATTGTTGTAACCATATACCCTAAGAATCTCTTCAATGACATCTACTTCGCGCTGAACGTCGACGCGATAAAACGGAATAATCAATCCAATGCCCGTTTCAGTGACGCTTCGCACCTGTATATCCAGGGAAGCCAGTATGGATTTGATGGTATCTCTGGGGATTTTATGACCGATTAAGGTGTCAATTTTTTCAAACCTGAGAAAAACACTTTGGTTTTCCTTTTTGTTGGGATAGAGATCGATAATATCCGAACTAATATTACCTCCGGTGAGTTCGCGAATCAAAACAGCAGCCCTGACCAGGGCGTACTCCACATTGTTGATGTCCACGCCCCGCTCAAAGCGAAACGAAGCATCTGTGCTCAGTCCATGCCTTTTGGCTGTTTTCCGGATCGAGACGGGATCGAAGTAGGCACTTTCGAGAAAAATGGACTTGGTATCTTCAGTTACACCGGTGTTTATCCCTCCGAAGACACCGGCAATGCACATGGGTTTTTCCCCATCACAGATCATAAGGTCTTCCGCGTCCAGCGTGTGCTCCACTCCATCAAGGGTCATGAATTTCCCACCTGCTTTTGCCTTTTTAACGACAACTTTCCTGTCAAAAATACGGTCGGCGTCAAAGGCATGCAGCGGCTGGCCTAATTCGTGAAGTACGTAATTCGTGGCATCCACTACGTTGTTGATCGGCTTGAGCCCTATGGCTCTTAACCTGTTTTTCAACCAGTCCGGCGAAGGTTGGACAATCAGGTTTGTCATGCTGATCCCGCAATACCTCGGTGCTAAATTATAGTCATCAACCTTAACGTCTATTCGCAGAGAGCGATCGTCTATATTGAAGGTGCTCACTGAGGGGGTGCGGACCTCGAGGTAGACTTTGCGTTGGCGCAGGCCGGCACGGAGATCCCTCGCCACACCGTAATGACTCATGGCATCAGCCCGGTTTGGCGTCAGCCCAATTTCAAAGATTTCGTCTTTTTCAATCGGAAAAAGGTTTTTGCAAGGCGTACCATTGGGGACGCTTGTGTCCAGGACGAGAATGCCGTCATGGCTCTCGCCAAGGCCAAGCTCATCTTCAGCACAAATCATACCCTCACTGACTTCACCCCTTATTTTCCCTTTCTTAATCTTCCAGGGCTCCCCCTCGGCATTATAAAGGGTAGTACCTACCGTGGCCACCGGCACTTTTTGCCCTACAGCAACATTAGGGGCTCCACAGACAATGGAGACTGGCTCGGATTCCCCAATAGCCACCGAGCAGACTTTGAGTCTGTCTGCGTTTGAATGTTTTTCACAGGTCAGTACTTCTCCAACTACAACACCCTCCAGACTTCCAGCTACAGATTCGAAAGTATCTACACCTTCAACCTCCAAACCGAGGTCGGTAAGGAGTTCAGCAATATCGGCTGATTTCCAGTCAATTTCAATGAATTGTTTAAGCCAGTTATAGGAGATGTTCATGATGCCCTTTAAGCCGTCAAATATAAGATAATGTGCAAAGAATTCAACACAGAAGAAAGCATAAGTACCGAAAACAAAGAACCCCGGAGCACGACTCCGGGGATTCTCAATCGGATAATTCAAAACAGGGAATTAAATGATGGTGGACTTCCCCAATCCGATATTCTCTTTATTGAGTCCGCGGTAGTCCTCCGCATCCGTAATCTGACTCGCGATAAAATGACCGACATCATCTGTGCCGTAGGTGCTTTTCGCCTTTAGGTCAGGAGTTACAATTCCATCTTTCAGGGAACGGTTTACGGCTTTGATAACAGCATTGGTCTCTTCTTTAAGGCCAAAATGGTCGAGGAGCATTGCCACAGAAAGAATTGCCGCAATGGGGTTGGCAATATTTTTTCCCGCCCCTTCCGGAAAAGATCCGTGGATAGGCTCAAACATGGCGTATTTTTCTCCTACCGAGGCCGAGGGCAACAAACCTATGGATCCTCCGATTACACTCCCTTCGTCCGAAAGGATGTCTCCAAACATATTCTCTGTCAGGATCACATCAAATTGGGAGGGGTTGAGTATAAGCTGCATGGCGGCATTATCCACAAAGAGGTAATTCAGGGTTACCTCCGGATAGCTCTTGCTGATTTTTGTAACAACGCTGCGCCATAACCTGGAAGATTCAAGGACATTCGCCTTGTCTACAAGGGTCAACTTGTTTCTGCGACTTTTTGCAGCCTTAAATGCAAGGTGGGCAATCCGGCTGATCTCCTCCTCTGAATAAATACAAAGGTCAGAGGCCGTTTTTCCATCTTCACTTCGGTTTTTCTCTCCAAAATAAATCCCACCCGTGAGTTCACGAAAGATAACAAAATCAGTACCGCTGATGATTTCCTTGCGAAGGGGGGAATTTTTAATCAGGGTTGGAAAAACTTGTACCGGGCGAATATTGCTGAAAAGTTCCAATTCTTTGCGAAGCCTGAGCAGCCCTTGTTCCGGGCGTACTTTGGCCTCCGGGTTGTTGTCGTACTTCGGATCTCCAATAGCTCCAAATAGGACGGCATCCGAACGTTTGCAAAGGGCCAGCGTATCTTCCGGAAGGGGGTTTCCGCCCTGGTCCATAGCTGTCGCGCCAACTGGCGCTTCCGCAAAAATAAACTGGTGTCCAAAGGCATCCTCAACGGCCTGTAGACAGGAAACCGCCTGTGCGATGACTTCCGGTCCGATTCCGTCTCCGGCTAACAATGCAATTTTTAGTTTCATGAAGTGACTTTTTCAATCTCAATGGCCGAGAGTTCCACGATTTGGTGGATATCCTCGTTGACTACTTCTTTTTTGCGATCTGCAAACTTGAGAAATTCCCCGTAAACAGCATCCAGTTGAACTTTGGTGAGTTCATAACCCAGTTTTTTCGCCCTGTAAGCCAAAGCAGCCCGGCCGCTGCGAGCGGTCAGGACGATGGAGGACTCATTTACCCCGACATCTTCCGGGTTGATAATCTCATATGTTTCGCGTTTTTTAATTACCCCGTCCTGGTGAATTCCGGAGCTGTGGGCAAACGCATTGGAACCTACAATGGCCTTATTGGGTTGTACCGGCATCCCCATTTTTTGTGAAACCATCTGACTGGTGCTGTATAATAACCTCGTGTTGATAGAAGTGTCCAGATCCAGGTAGGGGTGTTGCTTGAGTACCATGACCACTTCTTCCAGGGAGGTATTCCCTGCCCGTTCACCAATTCCGTTTATGGTGCATTCAATTTGCCGCGCGCCGTGAATTACCCCGGAAATAGAATTGGCTGTGGCGAGGCCCAGGTCGTTATGGCAATGGCACGATAGAATGGCTTTTTCAATTCCCCCAACGTGGTCCCGGAGGTATTTCATTTTGGCTCCATATTCTTCAGGCAGGCAATACCCCGTCGTGTCCGGAATATTCAAAACCGTGGCTCCTGCTTTGATAACCGCTTCACAAACCTCGGCGAGATAGGCGTTGTCCGTTCTTCCGGCATCCTCTGCATAAAACTCTACATCCTCGACAAATCGTTTGGCATAGCGCACGGCGGCAACCGCACGTTCCAAAACCTTCTCCCGGGTGGAGTTGAATTTATAGCGAATGTGGGAATCCGAAGTGCCTATCCCAGTATGAATTCGTGGCCTTTTTGCCTGCTTTAAGGCCTCAGCGGCGACTTCAATATCTTTTTCAACGGCCCTGGTTAAACCGCAGACCGTGGCATTATTGACAATTCGCGCAATTTCGGAAACCGAATTGAAATCTCCGGGGCTCGAAATCGGAAACCCCGCTTCTATGACATCAACGCCCAATTCATCCAGCCGGGCGGCTATCAGGAGTTTTTGTTCCGTATCCAGTTTACATCCGGGAACCTGCTCTCCGTCCCTGAGGGTGGTGTCAAATATTTGAACCTTCTCTGTACTCATCAGAATTGTGTACTTTTATTCATTATCACGAAAATAAAAGGACCCAATCGAAAGGATTGGGTTTCAGTTTTAGGTTTATGACGTTTAGGAGTAGTTACAAGCACGTAAAACCCACAAATGCAGATAGATAAAAGGCATTTATTACGATGACAAGTACTCAGAAAGACACGCTTTTTATCCTCATAAAGTCGCTTTCAAAATCGGAAAAACGACAGTTTAAGCTCTATGTAGGCCGTCTTGGGGTCAATGCGGATGCTAAGTTTCTGGCGCTGTTTAACTTGCTGGACAAAATGCGCCACTATGACGAGAAGACCATCCTGGAGAGTCAAATTGTCAAGAAATCCCAGCTCTCCAATCTCAAGGCGCATCTGTATAAACAAATCCTCATCAGCCTTCGCCTGAACCCGGGGAATCAGAATTTTCGCGTCCAATTGCGGGAACAACTCGATTTTGCCACCATACTATACCATAAGGGGCTTTACAAGCAAAGCCTGAGATTACTCGATAAGGCCAAGAGCATCGCTATTGAAAAAGAAGAAAAAAATATCGCCTACGAGATCGTGGAGCTGGAAAAGGTGATTGAAACCCAATATATCACCCGCAGTCTGCCTGACCGTGCGGGGGAATTGTCGGCACAATCTGCATGGCTGTCCAGAATGAATACCATAACCGGGGAATTCTCCAACCTATCATTGGAGTTGTATGGTATGATGCTCAAAATGGGGTATGTGCGCAATGATGAAGACCATAGGTTGGTCGCTGATTTTTTTGATTCGCATTTACCCGAGTTTGATTATGAAACCCTGGGTTTCAGGGAAAAATTATGGTTGTATCAGGCCCATTTGTGGTACAGTTTTTTAACCCAGGACTTTCTATCCTGTTATAAATATTCCAGTAAATGGGTGGGATTGTTTTACGACGCCCCGGATATGATTAATCTCAATCCGGTCTTCTTCCTCAAGGGTAATAACTATTTGCTCGAATCCCTTTTCTTTGTTAAATACAGTTCACAGTTCCGGGAAACCCTCGATAAACTGGAACAAATTATTACCCAGAAAAATTTTCCCAAAAACGACAACGTAGCAACCCTCTCGTTTCTCTACCTGAATGCCAATCGATTGAACCTCCACTTTATGGAAGGTACCTTTGAAAAGGGGCTTTATCTCACCCGTATTGTCGAATACGGTATTGAAAAGCACCGCGATCAACTGGACCGACATCACGTCATGCTCTTTTATTACAAGTTGGCGTCCCTGTATTTTGGAGTAGGGGATAATAAGGCGTGTATCCGGTATTTAAATAAAATTATCAACGGGAAGAACCTGAAAGTACGGGAAGATTTAATGTGTTTTGCCCGGGTATTGTCCCTTGTAGCCCACTATGAAGCCGGGATGGATTATCATCTGGAGGTGCAGTTGAAAAGCACCTATAAGTTCCTTTTGAAAATGAATGAGCTTCACGCTGTACAACGAGAAATGATCAAATTTTTGCGCAAAATGGGATCCATTTACCCACATGAGCTCAAAACGGCTTTCCGGGACCTCTAAGACAGATTAAAGGTCTATGAGGACCATCCTTATGAAAAGCGTGCCTTTCTATATCTCGATATCATCTCCTGGCTGGAGAGCCATCTAGAAGGTCGACCAGTGGCTGTCAT
>NZ_JBAVZJ010000498.1:0-6628 GCF_049588695.1 Robiginitalea sp. | reverse complement strand
GCACAATTCCCCAATCCCTCAAAATTACCTCTTAGCTAACAATCAGGTCATTATCTCGAAAAATAAAGGTCCTTTTCCGTGGCATCGGAAATTTATGGACACCTTTGTTATTCCCCTGTAGTATCAGTTTTACCAGGGCTTGTCTGTTAGAGACTAATCATATTTTCAGCTAAAGCAATTGACAATGATCAAAGTAATCGTCGCGGACAACCACCCCATTGTCCGATATGGTATCCACGCACTCCTCAGGGGGGCAGAAGATATTAGGATCATCGGAGATGTCCCTACCACCAACGCATTGTTTGAAATGCTTAAGGAACACACCCCTGATGTCATCATCATGGAACTGGACCTCCCCCAAATCAATGGTATCGCAGCCCTGCGCTACATTAAAGAAGAATATCCTGAAGTTAAAGTCCTGATCTATAGCGGCCAATCTGAAGATGTTTACGCCTTGAGCACCATTCGCGCAGGTGCCAGTGGCTACCTTTCCAAGACCTCTGATTCAGAAAACCTCGCGGCAGCCATCAAAAAAGTAGCCCGGGGAAGCATGTTTATCACCAATGAACTCGCACAGCGCCTGGCTTTTGACCAGGGCAGTAAGAAACCACGACGCTTTTTCCGAAAACTCTCCACACGGGAAGTTGAAGTTCTTAAAATGCTCGCCAGTGGCAAACGAAACAAGGAAGTCGCCCTGGGCCTGAACCTGAATGAAAAAACAGTGAGCACTTATAAAGCACGGTTGATGAAAAAACTCAATGTGGACAATATGGTAGACTTGCTTCAACAGGCCAAGGCACTGGAATTGTATTAGTGCACCCTGCGTGGGCCATAGTTTCTTTTATGGTTTGTTGTACTCCCGGACTCCAGGTGTATTCTCAGGAAAGAACCCGATTCAACTTTGTATTGAGTAATTTATTCAGCTGAAGGTAATTCACGATCTCCTCCAGCACTTCTGTATGGTCGTCGCTCGGCGCTCCTTCCGTTTTCTGCTGCAGGGCTTCAATGCGCTTTTTAATCAGGTAGCACCTGAGGGAAAGAATGGTTTCACTGACCAGTTGAGCTATTGAATTCTCTTTGGGTTTGGGATAAATGTCCTTGCGCTCCCATTGGTGTAGCTGATACTTCTCTTCTTCCATTAAAATGGCGGAAATTTCAGCAACCAACTCCTGATCCGGGTCACTCATAAGTTCCTGGATCCGGAATTCGCCTTCGGCGTTCAACTTCTGTATCAGGGCGTAGTATATTTTACGAAAATTACCATGGGTAAGTTCGATCTCATCATCCTGCAGGTCCAGATATACTTTTTCAAAAACACGGGACTCAGTAACCTCGGGCTCCAGGGCGAGCTTTCCATCCTCGGTTTCCTTCAGGACGAGGTCTTCAAATTCCTGAGATTCTTTTCCGTAGAGCAAAAGCAATTCAATGATTTTCCGCTCGAGTTCGTACTGGAGGTCCAACTGTACTTCTTCGGGTTGGTCAGGAACCACCTCCATAGGCCGGGGAGCAGGTTTTTTGCGCAAGTCCTCAGCCTGCTTTTTCCCCATCTGGGCCAGGGTGCTGAAAAGGACTCCCTCTGATATCCCGAGCAGGGATGCACACTCCTGCACGTAAATCTCCCTTTTAATACGATCGGGGATCCGGGCAATACTCCCCACAATTTCCCTAATGGTTTCCGCCTTGCGTATCGGGTCGTTGGCGGCTTCCTTTGTGAGCAGTGTCGTTTTAAATTGTATAAAGTCCTGGGCCTGCTCCAGCAGGTAGGCCTCAATCGCTTCCTGGGAGTGCTGGCGCGCAAAACTATCCGGATCCTCACCCTGTGGAAAAGTACACACCCTAACATTCATACCTTCTTCAAGGATAAGGTCCACCCCCCGTAAGGAAGCCCTCAGGCCTGCTTCATCCCCATCGAACAAGACCACTATATTCTGGGTCAGGCGACGAATAAGGCGTATTTGTTCAGGGGTGAGGGCTGTTCCGCTAGAGGCCACAACGTTTTCAATACCGCTTTGATGCAACTGAATCACATCGGTATATCCCTCCACGAGATAGCACACATCCTGCCGGGCTATGGCCTGTTTCGCATGGTATATCCCATAGAGTACTTTGCTCTTGTGGTAGATTTCACTTTCAGGTGAATTCAGGTATTTTGCCTGCTTTTTATCCGAACTCAGGGTTCGGCCCCCAAATCCGAGCACGCGCCCACTCAGGGAATGTATGGGAAAAAGGACCCGACCTTTAAAACGATCAAATCGCTTTTCTTTCCCTCCCTCCTGGGTAGCCGGCTTGACTATGGTCAGCCCGGTTTTCTCCAAATACTCCAGGGCGTATCCTTTATCGAGTGCGGCTGTGGTAAATGCGTCCCACTGGTCCGGATTGTACCCCAGGCCAAAGTGCTGAATAGTCTGCTCTGAAAAACCCCGTTCTTTAAAATAACTCAGGCCAATAGCCTTTCCTGTTTCCGTATTCCAGAGGACATCGGAATAAAATTTTTGGGCAAACTCTGCAACCAGCATCATACTCTCGCGTTCGCTGGCCTGTTCTTTCTCCTCGTTGGACTGCTCGGTTTCTTCTATTTCAATCTGATATTTTTTGGCCAGATACCGTATGGCCTCAGGATAGGTGAAGTGTTCGTGTTCCATAAGAAAGGCCACCGCATTACCTCCTTTTCCACTGCTGAAGTCTTTCCAAATTTGCTTTACCGGGGAAACCATAAAACTCGGGGTACGCTCATCGGTAAACGGACTGAGCCCCTTAAAGTTGGATCCCGATTTTTTAAGCTGTACAAAATCACCGATCACCTCCTCTACCCGGGCAGTTTCAAAGACTTTATCTATAGTGTTTCTGGAGATCAAAGCGCTTGGGTATTCATAGGTCTAAAAGTAGCAAAAGTGCAGGCCACTAAAAAGGATTCCCGGAATCAAATCATGGTGTTCTGCGATTTAGTACCTTTAATAGGCGTATGGATCTCTATTTGATGTTTATCCTTTTTTTTGGAACCCGTCCGGGCAAGACCAAAGAAGCTAAGCTGGCGGGCGTACCCTGCCCGTATTGTGAAAATATCGGCACCTTGAACGCCAGCGTTCAGGCCCGGTTTATCCACCTGTTCTGGATCCCCGTCTACCGCTTATCTTCCAATGCCTTGGTAAGGTGCGAGCACTGTAAAAAGGCTTACCAAGGGAATGAATGTACCCCCGGGATGAAAGAGGCCCTTGAAAAACTGAAAGCCTCATAAGAGTGCGGTCCATAAAAAAGCTGCCTTTTCAGACAGCCTTTTTAATAATCCGGTATGGTCCTAAATATCCAGGCGCAATCCAAAGGCGATAAAGCGCTCCTCGACTTCGACGTCCTGAAAAATAGGGTTTAAATCGTATTTCACATAGAGGAGCACGCCCCCGACACCCATATAGCCGCTTAGGCCGTAGACGAAATCGCTGGTGTTGTACCCGCCTTTGAGTTTGTCCTTTTTCTTATCGCCATCCACGGTGTATTTTAACTTCTGACGCGCCCCGATGTTCAGGCCCCCATAGCCTCCAAGGCCCAACCGGAATTGATCCCTAAGGGAATACCGTACGCTGTGCTCGGAAACGCGTTTACGCGAAGGCCCGATTTCAAAGTGTACCGGAACGACCAAATTGTCCATCCTGAACTTTGATTTTCTCAAATCGTATTCAAATTCCTCGAGTCTGCTCTGTCCATCTTCGGTGACGAAATACTGATTCCCTTCCGGCTTCAGCCCGTTGAACTGAAACGAAAAACCATAATGGAACCGAAGCCAATTGGAATTCTGAAACACACGGGTACGCCAAGTCCACCCAATTTCAAAAAAACGGCTTCCCGCCTTTTTATAAGGGGAACCCTCCAAAGAGAGGCCCTGCACGTCGGCATTGCTGAAGCCAAAAGCGATTACCAGGTCGGAATGCGTCCTGCGATCGTACCGATACGGATCGTCCCAGTTCCAGTCCCAGTCCCAGCTCCAGGAATCGCAACCAAACCCGAAGGACTCACAATCATCATCTTCATCGTCATCATCAGGGTATTCGTATACGGTCACACGTTCATCTTTCTTCACAATGCTATCCTGCAGTACAATGGCCTCGCCTTTATTGCGTTCCAACAACGCAATTTCATTGTCGATAATGGCCTGGCGGTTTTTGATATTCAAAGCCCTTCGCTCTGCAGCCTGCTCCTTTAACAACAAGGCTTCAGCTTCGTCGATTTCCCCGGCTTCAAACCTTCCGTCGATCCGTATAACCTCTTTTTTGAGTGCTTCTTTCTCTTGTTTCTCTACAAGTTCCCGCTGGGCCTTGAGTTCCCGAATTTTTTCCTGATAAGCTTCCTGTCCGCTGACTTGCTGCAGGCAGCAAATGACTAAAACTGGAATCAGTAAACGTACTAGTGTGTGCATAATTTTTGATTTAATTGATTGATGAATAAACGCCTCCCGTATTACTTCCATGTAACCCGGGTATTTGTAAAATAAGCTGTCGGTTATTGGGAGCGATCCGCTACCGCGGTCCGCACTTTGCTAAAACCTGTTTTTAACTTCTTGAGAATCTGTTCCCGAAACGTCTGATCGAGCTCCGACTCTACTTCCCCGAGGAGAGCCGCAGGATTCAGGGATGTAGAATCCCTGGGAACACCTTTGTTTTCAACAACCTGTAAAGCTTCCGATAGTAAGGCATCCACCTCAGCATCGTCTATGCCGTCTTCACGATTCGTATCCGAGGTAACCCATTCGGTGTCGGGAATCTTTAAGTCGTCCTGAACTTCAGGGGTCAAATCGGCCAGAGAACGATCCGAAAGATCAGCTTGAGTCAGAGATTTATTGTATTCCCCGGTGACAGCAATATCCGTTGAGGTCACATTCACATCAGACCTGGTTTTCCGGTCCATGGGATTTTGATCCTCTTTATCGGTCATCACTACAGGGTTCCGGGAATCCGACAAAGGGACACCTGAACCCTTTATGAGTTTACTAGCCTCCTTTGTTTCAGGAATATCCTTCGTTTCAGGAACGCCGGTTTCAGGGCTTTCCACTATTGCATCGGACGTGGGCTCATCCACCGTGGTTTCCTGCAGCAGAAAGAAACCCAGCAGAAAAACCACACTGGCTGCCACCAGGTATTTCCATTTCCCGGAACCCGGTTTGCGGGCAGGGGTTTCAGCTTCCAGCCGGGCTTCAATGCGGTCCCAGCTATCCTCCCGGGGTTGCACTTCCCGGGAACGGAGCCTTTCCTGTAAGTCTTTTTCAAAGTCAACGGGTGCCATATCGTGGGATTGAGGATTCTTTAATTTGTTGTTGTAATTGTCTGCGCGCTTTATACAACTGGGTTTTAGACGTACTTTCAGAAATGTCGAGCAAGGTTGCAATTTCAGCGTGTTTATACCCCTCGATTGCATAAAGCGTAAAAACCAGGCGGTACCCTTCGGGTAGGGCTTCAACTAATTTTTCCAGCGCTTCCAAATGATACGGATCTGAGGTAATAGGTTCCGTTACCGGAGCCTCCATCTTGGTTTCATCGTACACCACAAAAGGTCGTTTTCGAAGAAAATCTATGGCCTCTCGTACCATTATCCTGCGTATCCACCCTTCAAAGCTGCCCTGAAACCGAAACTCCGGCAAGGCGCGAAACACTTTGACAAAACCATCGATCATTACATCTTCTGCAAAATGAGCATCTTTGATGTAGCGCCGGGTTAGGGCGAGCATCCCGGGGGAATACTGCTCATAAATCTCCTTCTGAGACTCCCGGTGACCCTGGGCAGCCTTTCGGATAAGCGCTTTATCGTGCTGTAACAATGAAATGATTTTCACTTTCATTCGTGTTTCTATCTCTATAGACGAAGGAAATTAAAAAAGGGTTGCCCGGTAGCTGAAAAAAAAACGAATTCCTGAGGATTAGGGGTCAAATTTTACGGTCCACAACGTAATTGACCATAAGCTCCAGGGCTTCCTTATAAGGGGACTGCGGATAGGGCGTAAGAATCTCGAGGGCCTGATCCCGAAACTCCAGCATCCGTTCCTCGGCGTACTGCAATCCACCTGAAGCTTTTACATAATCGATGACCTCCCGCACCCTCTTGCGATCCTTGTTGTGGTTTTTAACGGACCGGATCAGCCATTTCCGATCCTTCTCTGAAGCCTGGTTAAGGGCATAAATCAGTGGGAGGGTCATTTTCTGTTCTTTAATGTCAATCCCCGTCGGTTTCCCTATGCGCTGCTCCCCATAATCAAAGAGATCGTCTTTGATCTGAAAGGCCATCCCGCTCAGTTCCCCAAATTTCCTGAATATTTCCACTTCCTCCGAATCCGGCTGCACCGAAGCTGCTCCAAGACTGCAGCAAGCCGCGATAAGCGTGGCGGTTTTTTGCCTGATAATCTCATAATACACCGGTTCGGTAATATCCAGTAAGCGCGCCTTTTCAATTTGAAGCAATTCCCCTTCACTGATTTCCCGCATGGCAACCGAGATAATCTTCAGCAGGTCAAAATCTCCGTGATCCACAGAAAGGAGCATCCCACGGGCGAGGAGAAAATCACCCACCAGTACCGCGATCTTATTTTTCCAAAGGGCATTGATCGAAAAAAAACCACGTCGCTTATAACTTTCATCCACCACATCGT
>NZ_JBAVZJ010000497.1:0-3173 GCF_049588695.1 Robiginitalea sp. | reverse complement strand
GCCTGTGTCCAGGATACACCCACTACCGGGTAGTCACTATACGCATCGTGCCAGAAGTAGTCGTTGTGCATAGGTTCATTATAAGAGTATTCAAAATCACGGATCCATACGGTGGTATCCGGATAGACTGCGGTTTCCTCCTTGCGGATAAAATCTCTGCGACGGCCATCCTTGGAACGGGCAGCTGCCTCGATATCCATCCAGGAGTACTGGTATTTTATCTTGGTGACGTCCAGGGTACGCTGACCGTTGTAAGACTCATCCTCGGGCAGGTACATTGAATCCACCATAACCTCGGCATAGTACTCATCCGGATACTCAGAAGTATCCCAAACGAGATCTTCATCCCAGTTCAGGGCACGACCCTCATAAAAATTATCTCCCATACCCACATAGTTGTCCAACATATACTTGTCGTACGCAGACAGGTCTGCCGTATCGGCATCTTTAAATGCGTAGGCTCCGATACCATCGTCCTCCGGACTAATGCCCAACTCATCCGCGAGGATGGCGAGTTTCGTCCTGACTACAGAATCTTTGACCCATTCCACAAATTGTCGGTACTCACTATTCGTGATTTCCGTATCATCCATATAAAAGGAACGTACGGTAACGGTCTTGGTTGGGGCATTGAGTGCATCGGCCATATCCTCTTCACTCTTACCCATAATAAAAGACCCCCTTGGGATGAGCTCCATCCCGTAAGGCTTTTCCGGATGCCATTGTTTACCCTGCACTCCTACCAGTTCACCCCTGGTTTTGGAACCACAACTGCTGAGTAAAAAAACAAACGCTATAGATGATAACAATAGCTTTTTCATACGTAAGGTTAATTTCAATTTAGACTACTGGACAGAAATGTCAACGATTATTCACTAAAACTTAAAATCGAATAATTTATTGTACGAATCCGCCTCACGGCCATAAAAAATTTGGTTTAGTTAAAGCCTTTTCGATAGGCTTTGAACCACCTTTCAGGGATATTCTGGTTGCAAGCATCCAAATAGTCCCGTTCGGTGCATGGTAATAACGCGGGGGAGTTTGATTTAGTATATACCAGGGGAAGGTTCGGCACTTCTACCCACCATCTTTCGGTAAGCGTGCTTTTAAAGAATACCAGTTCTTCCGATTCACAGAGAACCCGGTATTTGGTAAAATCGGGATCCGAAGCAACGGGCCGTTCGATAATACTGAAGTTATGACCTTCCAGGAAATACCAGATCATCTGGGCCACTAGCTGGAAGGACTGCATATTATTCTCTATCTCAAAGATACCCAGCAAGGATATGGAATCGGCCATACCGATGTAACGGGTGATGGCACAGATCTCCCGACCTGTGAACCCGTTGGGTGAAAAAGAATCCGGCTGCCCCATCTCCAGCGCCCTCACTGCCCGGGCATCTATACTTACAAGATGTGCATTGCGCACCACGGGTTCTGCCAGGGAAATATCATCGGCAATTTCACCGAGGCGATAAGCGTCGAAGAACAACCGATCCATCAGGTCGATTTCCTCCTGGGCATTAAAATAGGTTTGGAAGCCGAGGTTGGAAAAATTAAAAAGGTTGTTGGGCTTGTCCGTAATAATCTGACTCATATAGGTATTGGAAGAAATCAGCTCATCTTCCACCCCAAAATCAAAACGGGAATCTACTGAGACCAGGTTGATCATATCCATGATCCCGTCGAATGCGCGGTAACAAGGAAATGTAAGATCCTGGGTAGCCCCTATTATAATAGGTATAATTTTCTCCTCGAGGAGTTCTGCGGTAATCTGCCTGAGGACGAAGTAGGTATCGGCCACGGTATCCCCTTCTTCAATATCGCCCAGATCCAGGATGGAGTGGTCCCAATTTCCACGCATAAGTTTATAGAGCTGGTTCCGGATCTCATCCAGATCCAGCCTGTGGGCCTTTTTCTCAAAAGCGTTGCGCGATTCATATACCCCTATGAGTGCAAAGGTGGCTCCGGCCAAAACCGGAATGCCTTCCTGATGGGTATGTTTGTAGATATGATGCCCCAATGCCTGAGCCGGGAGCATTTCGCAGTGCGCCAGAACGCGCTTGTTAACAGGTTTTAGAAAATCGAAAGCCATTTATACCGACCCTGCCCTTTGGAATATTACTTTTTCTTCTTCTTTTTCTTACCCAGCAGCTCCTGGGCCTGTTCCAGGCTCACGCCCAGAGGGTCCACATCCTTACTCAGGTCGACCTTGGTCCTGCCCTTAATGATCTGGTGCCTGCCCCAACGTCCCTTTTCGATCCGAATGCTTTCCTCCGGCCATTCCCGGACGAGTTTTTCCGCTTCTTTTTTCTTTTTTGCCTCAATGAGCTCTGCGATATCCGCCTCACTCAAATTGTCAAAATCGTACTTCTTGTTGATATTGATAAACATCCCGTCCCATTTGATAAAGGGTCCGAATCGCCCCTTTCCGCGGGTCACTTCTTTTCCTTCATACATGGCAATGGGCGCATCGGCCTTTTCCTTGGCTTCAATTAACTCAAGTGCCGCGTCCATATCAATCTCAAAAACACTCTGGTCCGCCTGGAGGGAAACAAACTTTTTCCCATACCGGATGTATGGGCCATACCGGCCTACATTCGCCTGTACTGCCTCTCCCTTATATTCTCCGAGATCCCTGGGGAGCTTAAAGAGGTCCATAGCCTCCTCATAGGTAATGGTATTGATAGACTGGTCGGGCAACAAACTCGCAAAAAGCGGTTTCTCCTCTTCATCCACAGTTCCAATCTGTACCATGGGCCCAAAACGCCCAAGGCGGGCCGCAACCTGACGTCCTGTTTTCGGATCCTCTCCAAGTACCCGTTCTCCGCTCGCCCTTTCGGCATTTTCTTCAACTTCAGCCACATTGGGATGGAAATCCTTGTAAAAATCTTTTAAGATCATTTTCCAGTCTTCCTCCCCGGTCGCGATACCGTCAAAATCCTTTTCGACCTTGGCTGTAAAATTATAATCCAGGATATTGGCAAAATTCGTCACAAGAAAATCGTTGACGATCATCCCGATATCCGTGGGAACCAGCTTTCCTTTATCTGAGCCCACAGTTTCGGAGAGTGTTTTTTCCGAAAGTTCTCCGGACTCCAGAACTACCTGCTGATAAGACCTTGGGCTTCCCTCAACCGTTCCCTTCTCAACATATCCCCGATTCTGAATGG
>NZ_JBAVZJ010000496.1:0-1621 GCF_049588695.1 Robiginitalea sp. | reverse complement strand
CCCTGGAGATCGGGGCCGCCTTGGAACGGGTCAGGTCCCGATCTATGGCCATGCAGTCCTCGGAAGAACTCAACGATGTTTTGAGTGTCCTCTATCAACAGTTCGACCTTTTAGGAATCCAACCCTTAACCGTCTGGCTAACTCTTTGGAACACTGAGGAAAACACCTTTACCTACCGGTCTACGGGCATTTCCGGGAAACGCATTCAGGGGCAGCAGGTCGTGGACATCGAAGGGATGGATATTTGGAAATCGCTTTACGATAAATGGAAGTCCGGTGTTTCAGAAGATGTAGAGGTGCTTTTTTATTCCAAAAAAGACCTGAAACAGCTATTTAACCTGTTGGCCGAAACGTTTGAGGGTATGCCGGAAGAAGAAAGGCTGACTGCAGCACATGCCCCGGAAGGAGGCTACAGCGTGCAGGGGCATTGCAAATTCGGGTATATCGGGTATACCCACACAGCAGAACCCACCCAGGAGGAAAAGGACATTCTCAGCCAGTTTGCAAAAGAATTCGGCCGTGTCTACCAGAGGTTCCTGGATATTGGAAAAGCTGAAGCCCAGGCCCGGGAAGCCCAGATTGAAGTAGCATTGGAGCGCGTCCGTGCACGGTCCATGGCCATGCATACGACAGAGGAAATCCTCGATGTGGTTGTGGTTTTGTTTAACCAGTTAAGAGTTCTTAATATCGATTTCATCCAGGCCTGGATCAGTATCTGGCATTTGGATGATGGTTATATGGAATTATGGCTCTCGCCCATCGAAGGGCACGGCGATTTACCTATTTACCACAAAAGGCCTTCCGCCCAGTTTGAAGATACCACCGTGAAATCCTGGTTGAAGGGGGACCGGTTTTCCTATTTGTCCCTACCGGGGGAGGAAACCGTGACTGAATTCCTGCTTGGTACAGACCAGATAATGGGTGGTGATTATTTCAAAAAATTACAGAAGAAAAACCGATACAACCGACTCGAATTCGTGGATGCCAACCACAGGTACGGCACGGTGAGTATGTCGTGGAATGAGGAAATCCCTGAAAACGACAAGAATATCCTCTCCAGGTTCGCCCAGGTATTCGAACAGACCTATACGCGATTCCTGGACCTGGAGAAAGCAGAAGCCCAGGCCCGGGAAGCCCAGATTGAAGCCTCCCTGGAAAGGGTGCGGTCCCGGTCCATGGCCATGCAAAGTTCAGATGAGCTCAATGATGTGCTTAGCGTCGTTTTCCATCAATTCGATGCACTGAATATCAATCCTATGTTTGCACACCTGGCTTTATATGATCTGGAGAACAACACCTTCAAATACCTTAGGACCGGGAAAACGGGAGAAAGGAATTTAACTGAACAAATTATCAACCTGAATGAGAGGGATGAGTGGAAGGAGGACGTCGAAAACTTTAAAAACGCTAAGCCTGACTCTGTAAGTACAATAGAATTTAAACCAGAAGTTCTCCCGGAGATTTTGGAGTTGTTTGAAGAGAGTCAGTCTGCCTTACCAGAAGATGAAAAAATCCATCCGGAGGATTTTCCAAATGGGATCTTCGCTACACATGGCTATTGCAAATTTGGGTATCTGGGGTTTGATCATACCAGATCTGCCACAGAAGAAGAAATAAAGAT
>NZ_JBAVZJ010000495.1:0-2243 GCF_049588695.1 Robiginitalea sp. | reverse complement strand
GGTCTACGCCGATTTTTCGGCGGGTACCTGCCTGATTTTTCCGGCCCAGAAGAGCAGGGGCCAGGTAGACCTGTATGTAAATTCAATGGTCCGTGAAGTGACCACGAACCAGGAGGGAAAAGCGACTGGGGTTTCCTATGTCAACAGGGAAGACCGTAAGGAATATCAACTAAGGGGAAAAGTAGTCATCCTCGCTGCTTCTGCCTGTAGTTCCGCCCGCATCCTGTTGAATTCAAAAAGCCCCCAACACCCCAATGGATTGGGGAACAGTAGCGACCTGGTTGGGAAATACCTGCACGATTCCACCGGCAGCAGCAGGGCTGCCTTTATACCCGCCCTGATGAACCGTGAGCTTTACAATGAAGACGGTGTAGGGGGGATGCATGTTTATTCGCCCTGGTGGCTCGACAATAAGGATCTCGACTTCCCAAGGGGCTACCACATTGAAGTTTGGGGTGGTATCGGAATGCCCAACTACGGTTTCGGTTTTAATCCAAACGAGTTCAACACCTTTTTCGGCCTGAAGACAGGAGGCTATGGGGACCAGCTTCGCAAAGATGTCAAGAAGTACTACGGTGCTGTTATGGGATTTGGGGGTCGCGGAGAATCGATTGCCCGAAAGGATAATTATTGTGAAATAGACCCAACCACAGTGGATGAATTTGGAATACCCGTCCTCCGTTTTCATTACAATTGGTCGGACTATGAGCGCAAGCAAGCCAGACATATGCAGATGACCTTTGAGGAAATAATACATCAGATGGGGGGTGAGCCTTTGGGGGAAACCCCCGGGGCCGAACGGGATTTTGGGCTTGAAACTCCCGGGCGTATCATACACGAGGTGGGCACGACACGTATGGGCGATGATCCGGCTACCTCGGTTACGAATCGCTTTCAGCAGTTGCACGATTCAGACAATGTTTTTATCACAGATGCCGGCCCTTTTGTTTCCCAGGCAGATAAAAACTGTACCTGGACCATTTTGGCCCTTTCCATGAGGGCTTCGGACTACATAGTAGAACAACTCAAACAACAAAACATCTGAAATGGACAGGAGATCGAGTTTAAAAAATATCCTTTTGGGCACGGTTGCCGGGGGGCTTGCGGTACATGGGTGTACGACAAGGGAAGCTGCAGAGGCCGCTGAACAGCTGGGCGCAAAAACCGGTTTTGGGTACGGCAGGGTTCCCGAGGAGTTGGAGGCCCTTGAAAAATTGAATGCGGAGACCTATTTAAACCCCCATGAAAGGGAAACCATAGAAGTTCTCTCAGAACTCATACTTCCTCCCGATGAAAAATTTGGAGGCCCGCTGGAAGCCGGGGTGCCTGATTTTATAGAATTTATGGCTAAGGACTATCCCGATTTCCAACCGACCTTAAGGGGAGGGCTCATGTGGTTAGATCATAAAAGCAATACGGAGTTTGGAATGGAATTTAAAAGTATTCCCGAAGCTCAGCAAAAGACCCTTTTGGATGGGATTGCCTATTACGATGCAAAAGCACCTATGGATGAGCAACCCCTTGAAATTCAATTTTTTAACCTTGTCCGAAACCTCACGGTTTGCGGATATTACACCTCCAAAGTGGGAATTGAGGATTTGGGTTACAAAGGTAATATGCCCAATGTCTGGGATGGTGTACCCCAGGAAGTTTTGGATAAACACGGCCTGGCCTATGAGCCCGAGTGGCTAGAAAAATGCGTGGATCAGAGTCAGAGGGGTGTGATTGCAGAATGGGACGAAGATGGAAATCTACTGACCTGAGTGTTCTGTGGAATCAGATAAATGCTACGATTCGGGTGCTTATTCTGCAGGCCTGACGGCCACACCCACCATAGAATCGGCAGTACCGTAATAGAGCAACCACTGGTTCTTATAAAACACCAGGCCTTCTGCGAAAGTAGTCCCCGCCTTGTACTGGCCACTTACTTCATGCGGTAATGAAGGGCAGATAAAGGGGGCGCTCAGGCGCGCGATGAATTTTTGGGGCTGTGTATTGTCAAAAAGGACCTGACCCCCACAATAGGTTCCTTCGGGTGTAGTCTTGCCCGCTCCTTCCCCGCTGAGGTTTTTACCATTATAGATCAGTAAAATCCCCGCTTCTGTATATAAGGCGGGAGGCCCCGGCTCTACCAGATGACTGTCAAAATCATTAAGGGTTGGGGTAAAGACTGGCAGAAGCTCTTTATCCGGCGTCAAAAGTGGGGTCCAGTCGTTTCCATCGCTTGATGTGGCGAGATTTAC
>NZ_JBAVZJ010000494.1:0-1918 GCF_049588695.1 Robiginitalea sp. | reverse complement strand
CGATCACATGGGGGATATTCAAAAGGGAGGCAATAAAAGCATGGCGTTTTGTCTGTTCTATAACCCCGTGTCGGGCATCAATAAGGATAATGGCCGCATTGGCAGTCGACGCCCCGGTCACCATGTTCCGGGTATACTGAATATGCCCTGGGGTATCGGCGATAATAAACTTTCGCTTGGGGGTGGTAAAATACCGGTAGGCGACATCAATGGTAATACCCTGTTCGCGTTCGTCGCGAAGCCCATCTGTAAACAAAGCCAAATCAACTCCGTCGTGTCCCTTTTGGGCGCTGGTTTGTTGAATGGCCTCCAATTGGTCTTCAAAAATGGATTTCGAATCGTAGAGCAAACGCCCGATAAGGGTACTCTTCCCATCATCCACACTCCCTGCAGTAGTAAAACGCAATAACTGGCTGTTGTTCAAGTCCATGTCTTATAGTAAGCTTTAAAAATATCCTTGTTTTTTTCGATCTTCCATCGCCGTTTCAGACCTTTTATCATCTGTGCGATTACCCCTTTCGGTCTGCCGCATGGCGGAGACTTCATCCACAATTTTAGAAAGCGTATCCGCTTCAGATTCAATCCCTCCAGTAATGGTGATATCCCCCAGGGTCCGGAATCTTATTTTGCGCGTAACAACCTCTTCATGGGCTTCAATAATCAGATGTTCCGAATTGGGAATCCAGGAATTCTTCCTCCAGATGACTTCGCGCTCATGGGCAAAATAGAGACTGGGAATATCGATTTCCTCCCTGAGGATATAATTCCAAACATCCATTTCGGTCCAATTACTGATGGGGAATACCCTGAAGTGTTCCCCTTCAAAATACTTTCCGTTGAATAAATTCCAGAGTTCCGGGCGCTGGTTTTTAGGATCCCATTGCCCAAAATCGTCCCTGTGTGAAAAAAACCGCTCCTTGGCCCTCGCTTTTTCTTCATCTCTTCTCCCTCCGCCTACTGCACAATCTACTTTATGTTCCTCAATGGCATCGAGCAAAGTGGTTATCTGCAAGGCGTTACGCGTAGCATTTTTGCCGCGCTCCTCCGCCACACGACCTTTATCAATCGACTCTTGAACAGAACCAACGATCAACCGAGTACCCAGGGAATCGATCAGTTTATCACGAAAGGCAATGGTTTCCGGAAAATTATGCCCGGTATCCACATGCATCAGGGCAAAAGGAATTTTACAGGGGTGGAACGCTTTTTTGGCCAGGTGGGTCACTACAATGGAATCTTTTCCTCCCGAAAACAGGATAACGGGATTCTGAAACTGGGCCCAAACCTCTCTCAGGACATATATGGCTTCCGATTCGAGTTCATCCAAATAATTCAGATAATACTTACTCATGCCTTAATTTCTAATTTGTGTTGAATTGACTTGTAAATTTCATTCACTGCGGCGTCTATAGAAGTTTCTCCATCTATTTCGACATCGGGGGTATCGGGGGCTTCATACGGAGCGGAAATCCCCGTCATGTTTTTTATTTCCCCTTTCCGGGCTTTCGCATACAACCCTTTAACATCCCTGGATTCACAGATTTCCAGTGGTGTATTGACAAAAACCTCTAGAAAGTGATCATCTCCAACCAGCGACCGTATATTTTCACGATCCTTTTTATAAGGTGCCACGAAAGCCGCCAGAATTACTACTCCTGCATCAATGAAAAGATTCGAAATTTCCCCAATCCGGCGAATATTCTCCGTCCTGTCCTCAGGGCTAAACCCGAGATTCTTATTGATACCGAGTCGGATGTTATCACCATCCAGCACATAGGTTTTAATTCCTTTTTGATGAAGCAACTGCTCCAGGGCGTTACAAAGGGTGGATTTCCCGGAGCCGGAGAGTCCGGTAAAGAAAACCAGAAACGAATTATGTCCGCTCAATTGCCTTCTGTCTTCCCGCCTGATCTTATAG
>NZ_JBAVZJ010000493.1:0-5867 GCF_049588695.1 Robiginitalea sp. | reverse complement strand
CTGCTTGCAGACGAAGATCGCACGGTGATCGAGGCTTTTGGCGTTTGGGGCCCTAAAAAGTTTATGGGAAAGGAGTTTGACGGGATACACAGAAAAACCTTTATTATAGATGGCAACGGGATTGTAGAACGCGTTATCGATAAGGTTAAAACTAAAGATCACGCAGCCCAAATACTGGACGGGGAATAGGGACGGTTCACTCAGGCAGGATGCTCAGGGGGTTATTCAACTTCCTGGGTAGCCTTATTCTTTTTAGGAAGAAACAGGTGGTTTTCTTTGATCGTGGCGGCTACACCATCGGGTAGCATTTCTTCCCAGCCCTCCTTGTGATTTGTAATTTTCTTCAGAACATCCCTGGAGTAAATATCAAGTACCTCTGGATCGTAGTCGATGATGTCCATGACCTTTCCGTTGTACTTAAAGAATTTATAGAGTTCCTTCATACGAGGATGCACCTTGATGTTATTGCTGGTAAGGATTCGACCAGTTTCAGGATCCCGCATCGGATAGAGGTATACAATCAGATTTTTGAAAAAGAGCTTTCCAAATGCCTCGAGTATACCACCACTGAGGTGACGGTAGTATTTCTCATCAAACACATCGATGAGATTACTCACGCCCATAGTCAGGCCCATACGCTCTTTGGTGTAATTGTTAAAGTACTCTACCAACTTAAAGTACTCCTGGAAGTTTGAAATCATAACCATATGACCCAGAGAGCAAAGCAGTTCTGCCCGATCCATAAAGTCCTGTTCGTCGATCTCTCCGGAAGCCTTTAAGTTTGAAAGGGTGATTTCAAAAATTACTATGGTGTTTTCTTCTTTGACGGTTTGCTCCCGGATAAAGATGTCATAGGACTTTTGAAACATGTCCATATTGACCTTGGTTACCGGGCGGAAACTCCCGCGTAAGGCCAAGATATTCTTCTTGTAGAGTACCGCTGCAGGCAGCAGGTTGTTCCCGTCTGATCCGAACATGACAGCATCAGTCATGCCGTTTTTAATGAGCTGAAGACTCATCAGCCGGTTGTCGACTTCGGAAAAATTGGGTCCCGAAAAGTTGATCATATCGATCTCCAGGGTATCCTTGTCGATATGGTCATAAAGGTATTTCAACAATTTACGCGGCTTGTCGTATTTAAAAAAGGCGCCATAAATCAGGTTGACACCAATGATGCCAAGGGTTTCCTGCTGTAACCGGGCCTCATTTTGGCGAAAGCGCACATGCAATACAATTTCATCGAATTCCTTCTGTTTCGGATCCAGTTGAAATCGGATTCCCAGCCAGCCGTGTCCCTTATAGCGTTTCGTAAAATCTATGGTCGCCACTGTATTGGCATACGAAAAGAAAAGCCTGTCGGGGTGCTCCTCCCTTGGAATCCGCTCTTCCATCAGACGCATTTCGTGTGAAAGCATCTTTTTGAGGCGACTCTGCGTCACATAGCGGCTATCGTGTTCAATGCCGTAAATGGCATCACTAAAAGCCTTGTCGTAAGCGCTCATGGCTTTGGCTATAGTTCCGGATGCACCTCCAGCCCTGAAAAAATGGCGCGCGGTTTCCTGCCCGGCACCTATTTCGGCAAAAGTTCCGTAAATGTCTGGATTCAAATTAATGCGAAGGGTCTTTGCTTTGACGGAAGGAACGTTTTCAAAGGCAAATTCATTCTTTTGCACGGTGGCCATAATGGAGAGCTTATAAGTATCAAAGGTAAAAAGATTGAACGAGTCAAGTAATAAATAAGTTATAAATTTGGATAAAATAGACCAGCGGTTGAAGATCACATTTTTGGGTACCGGAACTTCGCAGGGTATCCCGATAATCGGGAGCTCAGATCCCGTATGCCTGAGTTCCGATCCGAGGGATAAGCGCCTCAGGGTTTCGGTGTTGGTCCAGGTGGACAATCTGAATTTGGTCATAGATTGCGGGCCTGATTTCAGGCAACAAATGCTTCAAAACCCCGTCGAACGCTTAGATGCTGTTTTGTTCACACATGAGCATGCAGACCACACGGCTGGAATTGATGACATCCGCCCCTTTTTTTTCCGACAGGGAGATATCCCGGTCTATGCGCACAAGCGTGTACTGGCATCTCTCAAAAGGAGGTTTGACTATATCTTTGCCGATGAGAACCGCTACCCGGGAGCTCCTGCGGTGGACATCCATGAGGTAGAGCGAGGCAAGCCTTTTGCTTTGGGCCCCCACTGGATTACGCCCGTAGAGGCATGGCACAACAGGCTTCAGGTTTTTGGTTATCGAATAGGTGACTTTGCCTACCTGACGGATGTTAAAACGATACAGCCAGAGGAAATCGAACGCCTCGAAGGCCTTGAAGTACTCGTTGTAAATGCACTCCGAAAGGAACCCCACCACTCCCATTTTAATTTAAAAGAAGCCCTGGCATTTATAGATCTGGTAAAACCGGAACGCGCCTTTTTAACCCACATCAGTCATAAGATGGGTTTTCACGCTGAAGTTGATGCTGAACTGCCCGATCACGTCCACCTGGCTTATGACAATCTTACTATAACCCTTTAAATTCATGCAAAAGAACCTATTTCAGTACCTCTTTATTTTCGCAGCACTCATTGCCCTGTACCTGGCTGTAAGTGGATCCAGAAAGCTCCAGAGCCGCGAGGCAGAAATCGACGTTTTACGGCAAAATGTCAGTGAACTCGAAGATTCGCTGAAACAGAGTACCCTCAGAATTCAGGACATGCAGTATTTTAGCCTGGAGAACAACGATGATGCCCTTGCGTATACAGATCATCTGGATCTGGAGAATCCTTCACGATATATTGCCGACAAATTGCTGGAAACCAATGAGACCCCTGGAAACAATCCGTTGGTGCCCTATGAAGGGATGAACGGAGATTTTAAATTAAATAAGATAAAACTCCTGAATCACCGTTGGATCATCGTAGATTTTTCGGATGGTCAATACTGGGGGGAACTGCTGTTGAATTATGAAGTTCAGGATGATCTCAGTGTGGATTTCACTTTGATGAACCATTTGCTCTATACGCGCAGCCAATAGGGGATCGGCATTTCCAGGTCCAGTCGATCCATCCTCCAACCCTGTTTTTTTCAGTATGCCCTCTGAAAGGGAAATCCTCCCTGTCAGTACTTCCCGTGAAGCCAGCCTTTAAAGGATCCGAGGTTTTCCGCAGACACCCCATGGCCGACGGGATATTCCTCATAGGTTACATCAATACCCTTAGATTGAAGGAAGGCTACAGACTCCTGAGCCCATGCCGAAGGTATTATGGGGTCTACCTGCCCGTGGGAGGCGTAGATCTGAAGCTTGTCCAGGTTGCCGGAGGCGTAGTTTTCACTGAGCATTTCCGGATCGACGTACCCGCTTAAGGCAATAAGGGACTTGATGCGGTCGGGGTAGGTGAGGGCCAGGGCGTAACTGAGGATGCTTCCCTGGCTAAAGCCCAGTAAATTGATCCGCTCAGGATCCAGGGGGTATTCTTTTACGGCCTCATCAATACATTTTAACACCAAATCCCTGGAATCCAATGCCTGGGGAATATCATTCCATTTACCCTGAGGCCCTTCAAAATTAATGGCATACCACGCATGACCAAAAGGCTGGATATCGTAAGGCGCCCTGAAAGAGACGATAAACAGATCTTCCGGCAGCTGATCAGCAAAGGAAAAAAGATCGGCTTCATTGCTGCCGTACCCGTGAAGCATAAATAAAGCAGGGGATAATCCGTTTTTACCGGACCCCGGGCGGATCAGGTGTTTAAGGGGGATATTGTCTGATGGGTGTAAAGACATTACTTAATAAATAAAAACCAACGTTGAAAGTAATCGCCGACAAGGGGAACAGATTTCTTACGACCCTGAACCGCCGCGAGGAAACCATAGATCCAAAGGACAAAATAACAGGTGTATAAACCGATCCAGGCATAAGGGTGCCACCACTGACTCAGAAAAAGGGCAAAGCCTAAAAACCCCAGATGGAGCCCGAAAGCCTGCCGGGTATGAAACCGTGCAAATTCGTATTTGGGTTCGGCATTCATGGTGAGGGCAATAAGCGCTCCCACCATAGTCAGGTATGCCACTATGGCGATTGTCTTTCCCCGGGGGTGCTGCGAATCCATCTAAAAAAGGGTTTTATCACCACGGATAATGCCATACACTTTCCCCATTAGCGGAACGTCTATAAACATTGAATTCGAAGAGGTACTCAACATGTCTTTTGGCGTCAGGGTAAAATCCGCCGAAGGATTAAAAAGGGTGAGGTTGGCCTGTTGTCCCGCTTCTATAGTGGTCTTTTCCAAACCAAATCGCTCCCGGCCCCGGCCCAGAATCCCCGCTGCCATTTCAGGCCCGAATAAGGTGTTGAGGACTCCAAAGGTTTCTTCTAAACCGAGTGCCCCGAAAGCGGCCTGGTCAAATTCCTTTCGTTTTTCCTCCACATCCAGGGGGCAGTGATCAGAAGTGACGTAGTCGATTACGCCTTCCCGCAACCCCTTCAACAATGCCTTCACCTCACCTTTATCGCGTAGAGGGGGCAGGGTTTTAAAAACGGAATCAAATCCATCGAGAGCCGCATCGGTGTGCCAAAGGTGGTGAACAGCCACACTGCAACTCACATCCAGTCCTTTCTTTTTTGCCGCATCGATCAGGCGAACAGCCGCTCCCGTGGAAATGGTGGGAATATGTAGTTTTCCCCCCGTATATTCCAAAATAGCGAGATCCCTGGCTACTCTGAGCGATTCCGTAAGTGCAGGGATGCCTCGTAAACCCAGTTTTAATGAAACTTCTCCTTCGTGCATCTGACCTTTGGGATTCAGTTGACCGTCTTGTGGAAAGGAATATACCGGGCTCTGAAAATTCTGCGTATATAGTAGGGCTAACTTCAGGAGGTTGGGATCGTCCAGGCTATTCTTATAATCGCTAAAGGCCACGGCTCCTGCACTGTGCATATCAAACATCTCAGAGAGCGCTTTCCCTCTGGATTCCATGCTCACAGTCCCCATTGGGAACAGGGCTGTACAGTGGCTTTTGGCGGTCTCCTTTAAAAACACGATATCCCCGCCGGTATCCGGGTGGGGCTGTGTATTTGTGTTCAGTACAATTCCCGTAAAACCACTCCTGCCGGCAACTTCCAGGCCGTTCGCGAGGGTTTCCCGCTCCTCGTACCCCGGTTCTCCAAAACTTACACTACTATCAAACCAGCCCGGGGATACATACAGATTCTCCCGCTCCACCACTTTCACCTTCTTATCTGCTGAGATACGTTTTCCGATCGAGGTAATGTGCCCTTTTTCAATGAGGATATCCCTTTGCTGCATATGAAGGGAGGCCTGGGATTTGTCGATGATGGTGGCAGACTTGATCAATAATTTCATCGCATCGTTTTTTGAAGTATCATTTCGGCCATCAGAAAAAGCACTGCTAAAATAACAAACCATTTCCAAAGGGAAGTGACCCGGGTGCTGTTTTGATACTCGGTAATCAGGCTGGCAGTATCTGAATACGTTTCAAAAGTTGCCGGAATCGCAGGTGGAGTGCTGGCCTGTATACTCTCCAGGCGGGGATAATTAAAACTCACATACTGGAGGGTATCTCCCCGATACTCAATGTCATAATTGCCGCTAAGTTCAGGTTCGGTTCCGAAATACAAACGCGTTTTTCTTGAAAAGGACTGCTGCAGGGGGATGAAGTCATATTCGGACGCCTGAAGTTTTAAGATTTCATCCTCCTGAAGGGCTACTTCCAGATCTAAAACAGCATTTTGACCTATCTGAAAATACAGATCGGCCCTGGGAAGGCTTCCCCGGCCTATAGAATAGAACGTCGGGACAATGAGGGGGGACTTTCTGAAATTGCTGTTTTCTCCGCTCAGGGGT
>NZ_JBAVZJ010000492.1:0-2259 GCF_049588695.1 Robiginitalea sp. | reverse complement strand
CCTCATCATCGTCATCGTCATCATTATCCTTGTCGTTCTCTTTCAGGATCTTCCGAATTTCCTTTAAATCCTTCTGAGTTTGGATGACCACTTCTTCACCATCCACTAAAACCACCACAGGAAGCTTGATTGTAAAACAATTCGCCTGGTCGAGGATATTGTCTTTGGATCCGTCATTCAGCGTCATCCGGTACAGCAAGGACGCCACTTTGGAATCTGCACTCATGGCCTGTTCCATTTGTGGTTCTTCAAATATTAATTCATCCTTGCAGGATACGCTAAGCATAAACATAGCAAGGGCAAAAAGAAATAAATGTATTCTCAGTACGCGCATAGAATTTATTTCGTCAAAGGATATTCCATTATTTTTCAGTAGTAACCTCTAAAATTCCGGGGTTGCAGCCTGGTTTATTTTTGTTCCACAAAGGTCAAAGGCTTAAAACCCACTTCTTGTATTATGTCATGTGTTATTATAAAATAAAGCAATATTTGAGTGTAATTACAAGTATTTTCCAGACGTAAATACACGCCAACTCATCGCATTTTACACCTTTACATGCACTATGCTTCCACAACGAGGGTAAGTCTTAAAAAAATATGGTAAGTCCTAAAGAATGGGGCTTTCCAATATTATAAATCCTGACAAGAACCTTATGATTACTTCGATAAAGTGCATAAAATATCCCTTTAACGGAGTGTGGAAGAGCCTCATATTCAAGCCCATTGTTTAAGTCAGCATAACCTCCTGAAATTGGGATTAGCCTCTAATTCTTACTGGCTTACCATTTCTTATAATGACTCGGGACCTATTCACTGTCCCAGTCCTCAATACTTTATCTTGCTCCCCCCTTTGATCTGCAACTCGCTCTTTTTGAGTTGGCTATTGAGTTTCTGAACCTCTACTTTCATAAAGGTTTTGAATTTCTTGTCGACGGCCTGCAGGCGATCGTTAAAAATCGCATAGACTTCCCGCTGCTGGTCTGTGGGTCTGAAATCCGCCCCTTTCCCCGTGATGTCACTGGCCAGGGCACTGAGCCTGCCGTAGAGCTTCATCGGGGCCCTGAAGGCATCTTCCCGGGCGCCGGTCAATTGAATGTCGTAGAGTGCGGCGGAAATGGACTCCGCCAGAACCTGTAATTCCCGGGCTTTTACGAGGTCTTCCGCCTGGGTCAGTTGTGGGAGGATCGAATCGAGTTCCGCCCGGATGCCCTCCATCTCGTTGATCATCAGCACAGCTGTATTCATGGCATCCCGCAATTCCAGGGAAAAGGCTACCTGCTCCTCAATATCTTCCAAGGTACCCTCGGAGGCCGGGTCTTTCAGCACATCGAACTCACGAATGTATTCCTGTTCTCCAACGATCAATTTCACTTTGTAGGTGGCTGGTACTGCCCGCGGACCGTATTGGCCGCGCATCAGGTCCAAGTCCCAGGTGACCAGGGGCCGCCACCCTTCTCCGTTCAGCTCCACCCAGGGGCGGCCCGGAGGCGTGGTTTGCAGTTTGGGCTTATAGGTGGGTTCGTACCGAAGGTCCCACATTACCCGGTTGATACCGGCCTCTTTGGAACCCTCCAGGGTCCGGATCAACTCGTCGGCAGCAGACAGGATCTGGATTTCCACCTTCTGGTCCGTACTGTCTTTGAGGAAGTAATTGATGTCCGCGCCATAGGCGGGATTGCGACCTGAATTCAGGCTGGGCCCGTCTGTTTTTATGGCCTGCTGCTCCTGGAAACGCCAGGCGGGTTGTACACTAAATAAATGCGCTCCCGAATCCGCAGCGTCCACATCGAATTCCCGCAAGGGTGAAATATTGTCGAGGATGTAATACCCCCTCCCGTATGTACCCACCACTAAATCATCGAAACGCTCCTGGACCTCCAGCCAATATACCGGGGCCGGGGGCAGGTTATTGCGAAGCCGCGTCCAGTGGGCCCCGTCATCGGTAGAGAAATACACCCCGTTATCGACACCTAAATAGAGCATGCCCTGACGTTTCGGGTCTTCTTTGACCACATGCACAAAACTGTGGACGGATTTGGGGACGGTCTTGCTGATTTTTTTCCAGGTCTTTCCATAGTCCTCACTCTTGTACACATAGGGATCAAAATCCCCCATCTGATGTAAATCCACTGAGATATATACGGTACCCTTGTCAAAACGGGAGGGTTCAATATTGGCGATGGTGCCCCAGGCGGGCAGGTCGGGGATGTTGGACGTCACATTTTCCCAACGGGCGCCCCCGTCCCGGGTGAGTTGTAC
>NZ_JBAVZJ010000491.1:0-3358 GCF_049588695.1 Robiginitalea sp. | reverse complement strand
CACCCAGGGCAACGCCTAAATATTCGGCTATGGCCTGACGGCCTTCATCTGAACTGACGGAACATTTTCCCGGTAAGGCCTTTTGAAGGACTAAAGCCTCGGCAAAGGGGCGACAACCGGGATATCCGCAGGCCCCGCAATTCGCATGGGGCAACATGTCTTCTACGGTATCAATGCGGGGATCCTCATAGACATAGAGCTTCTTATTCGCAATAATCAGGATTATCGCAAGAAGTAAGGTCAGACCTCCAAGTGCGGCTATGGCTCCCAGGACAGACATACTATTTCGTGTATTGGTTCAAAGACATTATCACCATTTCTTTCCCATTCGGGCTAGTAAATAATTTCAGCCCATTTTTTTCCGGCGATCAATTCGGCTTTGCGAAGCCGCCACGCTTCTTCGGAGCCCAGGATATTTGAAAAGGCCTTATCGAGCATTTTGAGGATGGCTTGGTACCCCGCCACATAGACATACGTATTGGACATCCGGAGCAACTCGATGAGTTCAGTCTTTTGCGCTTCAAGGGCCTTATCTAATGCAATGGGATCGGCCCAGTGCGGCCTGGGGCTCAGGGCGTGAAAGGCTTCAAAGGTCGCCTCGTCGTAATAATTGGTAAGGTCGCCATCTTTATCATTGAGATATAGTAATTCCAAACCGCTGCGCGCCCCATAAAACAGGCGTATTTTCCCCTCCCAATCTTTGACATCTTTGTAAATATGTTTGATAAAGGACCTGAAAGGGGCAATACCCGTCCCCATTCCTATAAGGATTAGATTGGCCGTTTTGTCCTGAGGAACCTTAAAGGGCAATTGAAAGGGGCCGGTTACGGTAATTTCATCCCCTTTTTTGCGATTGCACAAATAATTCGAAGCAATCCCGTCATATTTTTCCCCATTAAATTCATCCACGTAAGAACAGCGTTTCACCAACATGGTCAGCTGTGGGTTGCCTTTGATTCGTTTGGGTAAATCCGCCACACTATAGAGTCTGTGATGCAGGGTGTTTCCGAAATCGCCCGGGGAATCCACGAGTACACCAAAGCTCTGGTCCACCTCGCATTCAAAATCCGGATTTTTCACTTCCACTACAATCTCGCGGACTTCTTCGGTATCTGCAGGCGTTAGCCGGGTTGTATTTTTGACAACTGCCTTATACCTTCTGTCGATATCAAAATCTGATAAATTTGCCATGGCCTATTTTGTTCTTATGGTTAAATGTTTCCTTATCGATGTCTAATTCTTTTTACCTTCCCAGGTATTATTCCCCGGGCTTCCCTCTTCCTGTTTAAGCTCGCACTGGGTAGTGCAGCCGCAATTCGAACAGCTTCTTCTACCGGCCAGTACATCTTCCTGCAAATACTCCTCCCTAAACGTATTTTTCCACTGGGCCTGTATCAGGGTCCATACGACCACCAAAACGACTGTAAGACCAATTCCGATAAGAAGCGATTGTATCATAACTGTTTTTTTATTGTGCCCCCAGACCTGCAAAGCCCATAAAGCAAAGCGAGAGGATGCCTGCGATAAACAAGGTTAGCGCAGTCCCTTTGGAAATCTGGGGTACATCTGCAAAATTTAATTGTTCCCGGAGTCCTGCGATCAATAGTAAAGCCAATGTAAAGCCCGCCCCGGCTCCCAGGGCATAGACGATACTTTCGAGGAATCCGTATCCTTTATTGGTTTGAAATAGCGCCACCCCGAGTATGGCACAATTTGTCGTAATCAGCGGAAGAAAAATACCCAGGGACCGAAACAGGGAAGGGCTCATTTTCTTGATAAACATTTCAACCAACTGCACCGTGGAAGCGATCACGACAATGTAACTGATCAGCTGGAGATAGGGTGCATTGATGGCAGCCAAAAAGGCGTGGATCCCAAAGGCACACATAGAACTGATCACCATGACAAACATTACGGCCACCCCCATTTTAGAGGCTGTTTTTACAGCTCCCGACACCCCCAGAAAGGGACAAATCCCCAGGAAGTAGGCCAAAACAAAGTTGTTGACCAGGGCCGCATTCAGAAAAATAGTACCCAGGGACTCTGTGTTCATGACTTGATTTTTCGGGTTTGTATGACGTTAATGATAAGCAGCCACGCTGCGAGGGTAAAAAATCCTCCTGCGGGTAAGATCATGACAATCCAATTCTGAAAGCCCTCAGGAAAAAGGGCCCAGTCGAATAGGGTGCCATTCCCGAGTATTTCCCGGACGGCCCCCAAACAAAATAAGGCAAACGTAAATCCTATACCCATACCCAGGGCATCGAGAATGGATTTCCCCACCGTATTTTTAGAAGCAAAGGCTTCCGCCCGGCTTAAAATCAGGCAGTTCACCACAATCAGTGAAATGAATGCCCCCAAACTTTTATAGAGCTCAACGCTGATGGCCTGTATGGCATAATCCGTCACGGTGACGAAGGTGGCGATGATAAGAATGTAGGAGGCGATACGCACCTGCTTGGGGATAAAATCCCGCAGTAAGGACACCAGGATATTGGACATCAACAAGACAAAAGCCGTGGCCAGGCCCATGGCAAGGGCATTCTCCGCTGTATTGGAGACAGCCAAAACAGGGCACATACCCAGTACCTGCACAAATACAGGGTTTTCGCGCCACAATCCCTTGATGAATTCATCGGTTGTGGTTGCCCCAGGTCCGGATGCCGTCGTATCCTTACTCATTGCTGTCTACTGGTTTTTCCTGTGATTCCTCGATCTTTTCCATCGGTGGGGATTGGGTGTGGAGCATCGGAACAACCTCTGTGGTACTCGCCCCAATGATGTTTCCAATGGCCCGGGACGAGATGGTGGCCCCGGTGATCCCGTCAATCTCCCAGGGGTTTTGTTTCTCTCCCTGCTTTACAGTTATCACCTTATTCCTAAGTTGTCCCCCTGGGGTTAAGCCAACATCCAGGGCCCTAAAATTGTCTAGAAACCGTTTGTCTTTTTCAATTTTGTCGCCCAGACCCGGGGTTTCTTTGCTTTCCAAAACCTGAAAGCCAATCACGATTTGTTCCTTCGGGTCATACCCGTAGAGTATCCTGATAATATCGGCATATCCCTGGCCTGCGGCCTCTACGGCATACCCTACGAGGTTTTCGTTTTGGTCGTAACCGGCATAGCACGTGTACTCCGTGTTTTCACCTGTTGCCTTATCAACCAATTCTCCCTGGGTGTTTATACCAAAAGCACGGGTGCTCTCAGTTCCCGGGAGTACATTGAATACGGCCTTCTCCAAAGCCTCAGCCTTTAGTCTTTCCAAGCGTGGGCGTGTTAATTCAAAAGCGGAAACAATGAGAAAAGCACTGAGGATTCCAATACCCAGCATGGCCCGCAGCATCTTTGTGCTGCTGGCACC
>NZ_JBAVZJ010000490.1:0-2244 GCF_049588695.1 Robiginitalea sp. | reverse complement strand
CATCAGGTCCACATGATGCAAGTAAATTTAAAATCAAAGCGAATAGAAATAACTTTTTCATTGTTATCGGTTTCTTATAATGAAGCACAAAGGGCGTTTTAATGCCTTTTATACATTGTTGTAAACTGTTTATTTATTCTTGTTTTGCCCATTTTGGGAGCTTTAAATCAAACTTAAAATCTGGTATAGCTGACACACACGAAGTATCAACTTTCTGCAGTGGATGAGCTATAAATCTTTGAATCATTTCTGTCCAACAGAAATTCTCTCTTTCTGTAGGAAACATGTGTCCCATTCCAGGAGTCATTATATGTTGTGCGTTTTCAAACCATGGAATATAGCTTTCACTTGCCTCCGGAGGATTCATTGGGTCTAATTCGCCAGAAATTAATAAAGCCCGTACATCACTCTTGAATGGTTGTCTCAAGCTTTCGGGGGCGGCTTCATCTGTCCAGTATTCGCAAGGTTGTAAGAAATACTTAATCTCAGACAGCGCAGGATGATAAGGGTCTGCTTCCTTTTTCCATTCATTTAGTGAATTTTCAGTATAGGAATCAAAACAATGCACAAGCATACCCATGCGACTGTCATCATAGTTTATGCCACCAAGATTCCTTTCAACCATATTCCTAATCACAGTCATGTCTTCGTCTTTGAAAGCCTGTATGACATTAGGGAAATATCTGATTTTCGTTTCCTTGGTCTGTTGCCAATAAATTGTTCGGATGTAATCCTGTGAGTTTAAAGTAAATTTTGGTGCTCTAAATTTTGTAGAGTCTACAGTAAATGTTAGTGGTTGATCCTTTAACCTTTCATAAACCTCATAAAAGTCATCTTCTAAAGTTGGATATTTTTTTGAGCATTGCGGATCTTCAGCGCATAATTCAAAAATACGTTTTAGGTTATTATAGAAGTAAGGAACATCATATCTAACAATATCCTTTAGGTTGATGTGTGTTCCGGATAATAAGGTGGCACTTCTAACTTTTTTTGGAAATAGATTAATGATCATGGCTGACATGGGAACACCATATGACCCTCCTAATAGATTAAATTTCTTATATCCTAAAGCAGTCATGAGATCATTTACATCTTGAGCCACTGTAATGCTATTATATGCATTAAGATCTACGCCTTCACGTAAAAGCTGATCTCTGCATGCCAGGTCGAGGCCGAGGCGCACTTGTCGTTGCTCATCTATTGTCAGATCCATTGCAGCTATTGTACTCCAGGTATCGCTAAGGTTTGGGCACATGATAGGCCCTGAATAACCTGTACCCCTTGGGTCAAAAACGACCAAGGTTCTGTTTTTAGGTATGTATCCTCTTAGTTTAGCAACCGGACCTCTTTCAGACCCAGCCGCTCTGAGTGGAGCTTGACCTGGCCCGCCGGGCAATATTATCACAGGATCTGGTGCCGGGTTTTTGGGACTAATCACAGTGAAAGCGATTTCTAATATTCTGCTGCTCTTCTTATCTCTGGATTCAGGAACTAAAAGTTTACCGCACCAAATGCTATCAGCTTCAACCTTTGCAGTTTTAAATGGACAATCACATTTTTCTATTTTAAGCGATTGTGCAGATAAATTGAAAATGGATAAGACCAAAAAAACTATTAATATGGTATTTTTTAATTTCATTCAAATGGTTTACAACGGTCTGGGCTATGATTTCGGCGTGGAATCGTTCGTAAGAACAATTCCGCAGTGAAATCAGCCGTATTTGTTGTTTTAGTGTTCATAGTTGTTCTTTAGCCACGCTGAATTATAGCCATTGTTGTGTGTAGTTATTTTTTACTTTCCTTTATTAGTTTTACCAACTCCTCAAATTGTTTAGCACTTACACGAGTTCTTTTTTCTCGAGGTCCTTCATTCATCGTCTTATGAGCAATCACCATTTGCCACTCAGGAATGACTAGAATGCGCTGGCCACCCGAACCATTGGCCATAAATGAGCCGACAGGTAACCCTCCAGCATAATTTGGACTAGGTATCCACCAAAGATATCCGTGACCAAATCGGTCAGGAACGTTAACTCCTGTCTCCGAATAATCTTTAGTAATTCTTTCAACCCATGAATTAGGAATAATCTGTTGTTTATTCCACTGACCATTGTTAAGGAATAATTGTCCAAATTTTGCCATATCACGTGTTGATAATCTAAATCCGACTTTAGGGTGAATTGATAATGTTGTGTCTTTATTATAGAATGAATCAAACCTATCAATACCCAAGGGATTAGCTAT
>NZ_JBAVZJ010000489.1:0-2726 GCF_049588695.1 Robiginitalea sp. | reverse complement strand
GACTTCCTATCATTCCGGCCGGGGGGGATATCAGTCCCATACCAACATCTATGATTTAAAAGGACGCCCAATCTCCGAAGTGAACAGGGAGCTGAGAAACAGGGGTTTTGAGATGACCGATCAGAATGGATCCGGAGGTGATGCCATGGAATGGTGGTCCAACCGTCAAACATCACAGTGTTATATGCTCAGCTTTAACAATTCCTACCTGCGACAGATCGACAAGGTAGATAGTTGTTATTAGCTCTCAGATGCAACCTAAAAAAGAACCGGGGCCCTCATTGGGGTTCCGGTTTTTTTTATGCCCTATTATCGCCTGAACCCTTATTGGCCAGTTGGCCGCAGGCTGCATCGATGTCTTTTCCCCTGGAACGGCGCACCGTCACGGTAATTCCCGCGGCTTCCAGTGCCCGGACATAGGCCTGTACAGCTTGCTCAGGGGCCTGGCGAAATTCACCGTCATCGATGGGGTTATATTCAATCAAATTGACTTTACAGGGAGCCGCTTTACAAAAATCCAGAAAGGCCCGAATATCGGCAGGAGCGTCATTAATACCTTCCCAAACTACATATTCGTAAGTGATCCGGCTCCGGGTTTTGTCATACCAGTACACAATGGACTCTTTGAGATCCTGTAGTGGCATTTTGGCGTTAAAGGGCATGATTTCCGTACGCGTCTCCTCCACGGCAGAGTGCAGGGAAACCGCAAGGTTACAACGCAACGCTTCATCGGCCAGTTTGCGAATCATCTTCGGGACACCCGAGGTCGATACGGTAATCCGCTTGGGGGACATCCCCAACCCCTCTTCGGAACTAATCATACGGATGGCCTTGACCACGTTGGGGTAATTCATCAGGGGTTCCCCCATACCCATAAAGACAATATTACTCAGGGGCCTTCCAAAATACAGGCGGCTCTGGCGGTCTATGACCACTACCTGATCGAAAATCTCATCCGGATTCAGGTTGCGCATGCGCTTGAGCCGGGCCGTAGCACAAAAGCGACAGTCCAGACTACACCCCACCTGACTGGACACACAGGCGGTGGTCCGGCTTTCCGTGGGAATCAGAACTGATTCCACGATCAAACCGTCATGCAGGCGAACCGCATTTTTAATGGTTCCATCGGTACTGCGCTGCATCTGATCCACAGCGATGTGGTTAATGGTAAAATGGGTATTGAGAAGTTCCCGGTGGGCCAGGGAAAGATTGGTCATCGCCTCAAAGGAATGCGCGCCCTTTTGCCAAAGCCATTCATAAACCTGGTTCCCGCGGAAGGCTTGCTCCCCGTTTTCGGTAAAAAAAGTGCGCAGGGCCTCCCGGCTCAATTTTCTGATATCGCTTTTCTCGGCTGTATCCATTTAGGGGCAGGGTAAGCCGGCCTGGTAACCTATTGAGTGATGCTCCTTCTACAGAATGAGCATGGCATCCCCGTAGGAGTAGAACCGGTATTGTTCGAGTATGGCCTCCTTATAGGCACGCTTCATAAGATCGTGACCAATAAAGGCAGAAACCATCATCAATAGCGTGGACTTGGGCAAATGAAAATTCGTAATCATCGCATTGGCAATACTGAATTCGTAGGGAGGGAAGATAAATTTATTGGTCCATCCCTGGTGCGTATTGAGGGTATGTTCAGAAGAGACAGCACTCTCCAGCCCCCGCATTACGGTAGTTCCCACAGCGCATACCCTGCGTTTCTGTGTCTTGGCATTGTTTACGATTTCAGTAGCCCGCTCTTCGATGATCAGCTCTTCGCTGTCCATTTTGTGTTTGGACAAATCCTCTACTTCCACCGGGTTGAAAGTCCCTAAACCCACATGGAGTGTCAATTCGGCAAAATCGATGCCTTTGATCTCCAGTTTTTTGAGCAAATGCTTAGAAAAGTGGAGCCCGGCCGTTGGGGCAGCCACAGCGCCTTCGTGTTTGGCATAGATCGTCTGATACCGCTCTTCATCTGAAGCCTCTACATCTCTCTTGATGTATTTTGGCAGGGGTGTTTGTCCCAACTCCCGGAGCTTACGCCTGAAATCCGGGTAGGATCCGTCATATAGAAACCGCAGGGTCCGACCCCGTGAGGTGGTGTTGTCGATAACCTCGGCAACCAGGGCTTCATCTTCTCCGAAATACAATTTATTTCCAATCCGAATTTTCCGGGCCGGATCGACCAGGACATCCCAAAGGCGCTGGTCCTGATTCAACTCGCGAAGTAGGAATACCTCGATGCGCGCCCCGGTTTTTTCTTTATTCCCAAAAAGGCGGGCTGGAAAGACCTTTGTGTTATTCAGCACCATAACATCGCCTTCTTCAAAATAGTCAATCAAATCCCGGAATAACTTGTGCTCAATTTTCCCCGTTTCCCGGTGAATTACCATCAGTTTAGATTCGTCCCGGTGGTCAGCAGGGTATTCCGCGAGTAAGTCTTTTGGCAATTCAAAATTAAAATGAGATAACTTCATAGGGTGCTGGGAGTTTTCAGTTTAGCGGCTGCAAATATACGACCCCGCCATAGGGGATGTCAAGTAAATCCCGGTAATTCTGTATCCTTTCCCCTTCTAAGGCTTCAGTTTCGGCCCGAGTTGCCTCTTCCAAAGCGACGGATCCAAATACGGCAGCGGGGTCTGCCCGATTTTCACCAAAGCGTTATCTTTGAAAAGAAACCGCTTATAATGCTTCCAAAAACTGCCTGTCTTGTCTTTTTTATCTCCCTTTTTGCTTTGACTGGG
>NZ_JBAVZJ010000488.1:0-9324 GCF_049588695.1 Robiginitalea sp. | reverse complement strand
GGGCAGCTCCTGAAATTATGAGCGCCGCCCTGGACGAAAATAAGAAACTCGGACTCCGATCTGCCTGCCATCACGCACAACTGGACGTGGCCCGGTGGAATGTGTTAAATTCAGCGCGTGCAGGCCTGACCAGCATGGAACACTGGTACGGACTCCCCGAAGCACTTTTTGAAGACCGAACCGTGCAGGACTATCCCCTGGACTACAACTACAACAACGAACAACACCGCTTTCAGGAGGCGGGTAAGCTCTGGCAACAGGCGGCAGCCCCGTATTCTAACCATTGGAATAAGGTCATGGAAGAACTGATCGCCCTGGACTTTACCATCGATCCGACTTTTAATATTTACGAGGCCAGCCGTGATTTGCACCGGGCCCGCAGAGCGGAGTGGCACGAGACCTATACCCTCCCCTCCCTTTGGCGGTTTTACGCCCCGAGTAAAATTTCGCATGGTTCCTACTGGCACTACTGGGGTACAGAACAGGAAGTAGCCTGGAAAAAGAATTACCAGCTCTGGATGACCTTTGTTAATGAATATAAAAACCGGGGCGGAAGGGTTACCGTAGGCTCAGACTCCGGATTTATCTATCAGCTGTACGGCTTTGCCTACATACGGGAAATGGAGCTGCTCAGGGAAGCTGGATTCCACCCCCTGGAAATTATCCGGGCAGCGACGCTCAACGGTGCAGAAGCTCTTGGTTTTGACAATGAAATCGGGACCATTACCCCCGGTAAACTGGCCGATCTGGTCGTAGTGGAAGCCAACCCCCTGGAGAATTTCAAAGCTCTATATGGTACCGGAGCCATCAAACTTACCGAAGATAATGAAGTGGTTCGGGTGGGGGGTGTAAAATACACTGTGAAAGATGGGATTATTTACGACGCCAAGGCCCTTTTAAATGATGTTAAGCGGCAGGTGGACGCCGCTAAAAAAGCGGAAGGGTTTCAAATCAGGCAACCGGGGATAAACGAGTAGGGCTCAGGGACGCTCTGGAATTGCCTGTCAAAAGTCACCCCGGATTCGGATGAGACTTAGACCGGATACAGTGCCGGCGAGGTTCACATTTATGTACACCTGCTTTCCTAAAATTTCGAACTCCATAAGTCGCCAGGCCTACCCATGGAGTATTGAAACGAGAGAAGCGGGGTTTCATCGAAATTCCCAAGGTCCAAAATCCTAAAATTCCGTACCTTACCCTTTGCCATGATATCCAGAAATACCCTTCCATACCTGATTCGTTCTCGGAGAAATATACTTCGGGGCCTCTTGCTTGGCCTCGGGTTTTTACTCACGCCAACCCCCTCCTTTTCGCAGGGAAAAGTACTGGAATCACAACTTTATTCATGTATCGCCCGGACTTTTGAAGATGGCCCCCAGGTCCTTGACAGTCTTGTCAGCACTTTTGAAGCCGAACTTCTTTCCGAAGGTTTACTCGAGAACACAGATGGAGAAAGCTACAGGGGTTTGCTGCAACGCATTGCTTCAGATCAGGGGATCGTACGCCCCCCCGAATTGTATTTCGGCCCTCGTTTTCGCAGTATCAGGAGGGATAGTATAGCTTTAAGTGACTGCCGTAATATACTGGATATAAATACTGTAGATCCATCTAATTCCACCCTTATTCAATTTGAAATTCTCAGGGATTCCCTCCTGCATGAAAATCTGAATCCCGCCCTGGAAGCCCTGGCTTATTTGGATTTACTGACTGATGGAGATCTGGCTTTGCCCTACTACCGCCTGTTTACTTATGAACTCATCGACCGTCAGGCCTTTCAAACCAGCACTCCTGATAGCGGGTTTACCACCTATAGCCCGCTCGCCCAGCTCGATGCCAGGGGAGCCAACGTCTTCCGGGTGTATCTGAATGAACGGGATCAGCTGATCGTATCGGACCAATTGGTAAGCCGTGAGCTAATGCTCAAACTGGTCAGCGACCATGCCCGGACTTTCGAACAAAGTTCCCTCTATATCATTGAAATTGAGCCTGATGTCAAGTATAGTCAATTTGTTTCGGTAAAAGACCAGATTTCACTGGCTATCAGCGAAGTAAGAGACCTGTATTCCCGTACCATCCTGGGTAAAACCCTTACTGAACTCACCACTTCAGAACAGGCTGCTGTTTTCGAAAAATACCCGATTCGTATCGTCATGCCCTGACACTTCTCGATGACCCGACACCACTAAATAATGCCCGCGCTAAACCCCTTCTTTGCGGAGTACTTCCAAAGGTGGGCTGTTCAGAACCCCCCTGCTGTTTAACAGCCCTATAGCTAAAACGGTCAGGCTGATCAGGGGAAAGACCACAAGGAAGGGAACCCATGAAGGCGTGAAACTCAGTTCAAAAACACCATAAGCGAGCAACTGCGTACCCAATAGTGATAGCAACACCCCCATCAGGCTTCCAATGCTACCCAAAAACAAGTATTCCAAAATAGTTATCCTCCGGATCTGTTGCCCGGTAGCCCCCAATGTCCGGAGCAGGACACTTTCCCGGATTCGCTGGAATTTACTCGTGCGCACGGCTCCCAATAAGACGATAAAGCCTGTGAGGATACTAAAAAAGGCCATAAACCGTATTACCCAGGAGAGTTTTTCCAGAATATCACCTACTGCGGAAAGCAATTGCCGGACGTCGAGGACAGAAATATTGGGATAGGTACTCACAAGGTCCTGTTGAAACCTGGCAGATGTATCTTCCGACTCTGCGAAGGTGGTCAGGACGTGAAACCGGGGTGCTTCTTCGAGGACTCCCTCGGGAAAGACTACTGAAAAATTCAGTTGTAAACGGCCCCAGTCTACCTCCCGGATACTCGAAATAACCGTTTCCATAAGCACTCCCTGTACGTTAAACACAAGGGTATCCCCTACCCCCGACTCTGCATCCCGGGCTACATTATCAGAGAGGGAGATGGGTATGGGTCCGGATTTATCCCTGAAGGAAGGAATCCATTCCCCCTCGAGCAGGCGTTCTGAGGCGATAAGGGAGTCCCGGTAGGTGACCCGGAATTCATGGTTGAGGATCCAGCCGTTGATTGTAGAAGTCGTGTCCTTGCGGATCTCTTCCACCTTTCGATTCCGGATCTGGTCCAGGCGCATGGTGACAATAGGGATATTCTCTAAGACGGGCAGCCCCCGGGGACGAATCATTTCTTCGACCTGGGCTTCCTGCCCGGCCTGTACATCGAGCAATATAAGATTTGCAGCAGGGGTATCGTCTTCAATTTCCGCCCGCGCCAGTAACATGTCCTGGGTGAAGTACAACGTACTGATCAGAAAAGTCCCAATACCTATTGCGAGAATCAAAACCAGGGTTTGGTTGTTCGGGCGGAATAAGTTGAGTAAGCTTTGGCGGGCTTCAAATCCCCAGTTATGGGGAAAAAACCGTCGAACCAATCGCATCAGGGCCCACGCGATTCCCGTGAGGATCAGGAAGGTGATCGCAATGCCCCCTACAAACCACAGGGCCCGGATTCCACTCTCAAGCAGGTAGGTGGCCGCTCCCCAGATTCCCAGTGCGATTAGTGAAAAGACCAGGGCCGTTAGTCGTTTGGATCCTTCCGTATCGCCTTCGCTGATGCGCAACACAGACAGTGGGCTGATAAAATAGCTGTTGAGTAAGGGAAGTAACCCAAAGAGGACCGCCATCAAAACCCCGAGTCCGACTCCAAGGAAGACGGGGCCCCAGTGCGTCGCCCATTCCAGTTCAACAGGCAGGAAATCCTGCACAAATTGAGGGAAAACCTGTTGAAGCAAAAGCCCCAGGCCAGCTCCCAGAATTCCTCCCAGAAGGCCAATTCCGGCAATTTGAATCAGGAAAATAAACAGTGTTTGTTTTCGGGAAGCTCCCAAGCACTTTAGTATGGCAATCGAAGTGCGCTTCTCTTTCATATAGATGTGCACCGAACTGGCAATTCCCAAACATCCGAGTAAGAGCGCTATAAAAGCGACCAACTTGAGAAACTTCCCGACGTTCTCAAACCTCCTCCCCAGTCGTTGTGATGTATCCGTATGCAAGTCCAAATCTGCACCTTCATCGTCCAGAACAGGGTCTATTGCGGTGTAAAGCGCCTCCAAATCCGTTTTTGGCGCGGCCCGAAAATAATAGTTGTACCTCAGGCGGCTGCCGGTTTGGACCAGGCCGGTCTGTTCCAAAGCCGCATAAGGAATCCATACCGCAGGGGCCACAGAAGTAGATACCACGGTATTTCCGGGCGCTTCAATCAGACTACCACCTATGGGAAAGACCGTGTTTCCGATTTTAATGGAATCCCCGGCCTGAAGGCCGAATTGCACCATTAGGGTCGCATCTACCAGGGCGGAGATTTCTTGCTGATACACCTCAGCGGCTTTCGCAGGCCGGGTACTTAAAGCTCCATAAAAGGGGTACCCGCCTTCCATAGCCCGTACCCGTATCAATTTGCTGCCCTCTTTACCGGGGAAAAGCGCCATGGAAACAAAATTCACCTCCATACTTTGCTCGCCACCCAAAGAATCAATGATCTGGACCACACGCGGCGTGGCGGGATGATCACTGTCGATCAGAAAATCGGCCCCCATAAGTTGCCGTGACTGTCCGGATATGGTTTCTTCCAATGTCTTTCCGAAATTCTGAATACTCACCAAAGCGGCAATACCCAGGACAATGGCACTCATAAAAAGGGCCAAACGCTTAAGACTTGCACGCCCATCTCTCCAGGCCATTCGGAAAAGCCACGCGGTACCCGCTTTTTGCTTTATAATACTCATAGCTGAGCTGCTCCTTCCGTTTTAAAGATTCGCCCACCTTTCAGTTGCATCAATCCGTCACACCTCCGGGCCAGGCTAAGATCGTGGGTAACAATAATGAGGGTAGTCCCCGCTTCTTTATTCAGATCAAAGAGTAATTCCACCACGCGTTCCCCCGTTTCCTCATCGAGATTTCCCGTAGGCTCATCCGCAAAGAGAATATCGGGCCGGTTGGCAAAGGCCCGCGCCAGCGCGACGCGCTGTTGTTCCCCTCCGGACAGCTGGCTTGGATAGTGATGCGTTCGGTCCCCCAGACCTACCTTTTCCAGGAGGGTCCTCGCCGTCTCACCAGCCCCTTTTGCCCCCCTGAGTTCCAAAGGTACACTGACATTCTCCAGGGCGGAAAGTGTCGGCAACAATTGAAAATTCTGAAATATAAATCCGACCTTTTCATTTCGTAAAAGCGCCCTGCCATCCTCGTCGAGTTGGGCCAGATACTGCCCGCACAATTCCACCCGTCCGGAATCCGGGGTATCCAGACCCGCGCAGAGCCCCAGTAATGTGGTCTTCCCACTCCCCGAGGGTCCAACGATAGCATAACTCGTACCTGAAGGCACCGAAAATGATATATCATCCAACACCGTCAGGGTTTTACCTCCACTGAGATAACTTTTTCCGAGCTGCTCAACGTTTAATATCTTTGACATAGACAGATTTATCAGGTTTAAAGCCGCAAAAATTACACAATACAATCTAGAAATGCAGAACAACGGACCCCGAAGACTCTTAAAATTTAGTTATATTTTCTGCCTGATTTGCCTTATGGGTTGCCGGGACAACCCTGCTTCAAATGGGGATAAGAATGGGGCAACAGTACCCGTCGAGGATTCCACTGCATCTGCAGAGCCGGAAGCCAATACATCCGAAACCATTCTCTTTTTCGGCGACTCGCTCACAGCGGGGCTCGGTCTGGACCCCAACCTGGCTTTCCCGGGCCTCTTGCAGCAGCGCCTCGATTCCCTTGGATATTCATACGAAGTAGTCAATGCGGGTTTAAGCGGAGAAACGACAGCCAGTGGAAAAAACCGACTCGGATGGGTGCTGAATCAACCCCTGGAAGTCTTTGTACTTGAATTGGGCGCCAATGATGGCCTCAGGGGTATTCCCCTGGCAGAGACCCGTAAAAATCTTAAAGCGATGATCGCACAGGTGCGCGCCAAGTATCCCGATGTGGTGATCGTGCTGGCCGGAATGCAGCTGCCCCCGAATATGGGGCCGGAGTACACGGATGAATTCCGGAAAATGTTTCCCGAAATCGCCCAATCTGAAGATGTTCTTTTGATTCCTTTCCTTCTTCAGGATGTGGGTGGTATTCCCGAACTCAACCAGGAAGATGGTATTCACCCAACAGAGGCCGGTCATAAGATTGTGGCGGACAATGTCTGGGCTGTCCTGCAAAAGGCGATCCGAAGCCCGGAGCGAGAAGCTTCCTAGGCCATTGCCGGGCGACCGCGATAGGTCGTAAATGATAACTCCCTTTTCACCCGGGTATGTTGCCGGCGATAGAGCCGAACTATTTGTGGACTTTCCAAATCCGTTTTTTCAAGAATTTTCCAAACGGGAACCAGTTCCATGGTTTTCACCTCAACTTTATGCTCAGGCTCCATGGTTTTGACCTCAACCTTGGGCTCAGGGGTAGGTTGTTGTGCCTGTATGGAGGCGAAAAAAAAGAAGCTGAAAATGAAAATAAAAGTCCTCACTGTATACGCGATTTATACATAAACAACGCAGAGGCAGGGTCCCGGCACGGGTGTAAATCGTTCAAAAACGCATTTAAATCGGTAACCTGAAACTGTCCCGATCAAGGGTTCAGAAACCCCGTCGAAGCGTTTGACCCTTCTCTCCCACTCATCCGGGAATTATGTATTTCATCCTGCTACTGGCTACTGACTTCTGACTACTGACTAATGGCTATTGGCAACTGGCTACAGGCAACTGACTACTGACTACTGGCTACTGGCTACTGGCTACTGGCTACTGGCTACTGGCTACTGGCTACTGGCTACTGGCTACTGGCTACTGGCTACTGGCTAAAATTTAAATAATCCAGGGGATCAGGGCAATTCTCCCGGTAGAATTCCAGTTGCTCAAGTGCGCAAACCCCCGGGTAATCCCCGCTGTAGCCTTCCAAATCCCGAACGAATTGAAAATGCAGGTGAGGGGCATAGCCCCCATTTTCGCTCGCAGTCCCCAGGCGGCCTACCTCCTGACCCATTTCAAATTCTCTGCCTTTAAAAAGCCCGTCCAGACTCCCGGAGGAGAGGTGGCCATATACGGAATACAAAGGCTTGCCATAAATGAGGTGTTCCAAAAGGAGGACAGGGCCATAATCACCGCGGGCGGTCCGGTTCGCCCAGCTATGGACCCTCCCCTTCCATGGGGTGTGCACCGAAGTTCCTGCAGGGGCCCAGAAGTCCACACCCAGATGATATTCGCGTTTACCACTTTCCCCCGGATTGAAGTGTCCAAATCCGTCGTATAATCCCCGCCTTTCCAGATAGCCTCCGAAAGCAACGCGCTTTTTGTGCTTTTCCAGAACGCGATCGAGATAGGCCTGACACGATTCAGGATCTTTTAAGGCATCTCCGAGCGTATCATTGGTAATCGAAAGATCCACGCGGAAATATTGGCTCGTCGAGATCCCGGGGTCGAGAAGCATATGTGATTTCATTGAGAATGCCCTTTTAACCGCGAAAATTACAAAAACACTACTCAGAATTAACAAATTTTAAAACATCCTGTACCACTTCCCTTTGTAATTTCGAACATTCTTAGGTTTTGAACTATGAAAAAAGCACTTTACATTTTTGGGTTCGCCCTACTCTTTACCTCCACTTTTTCCTGTCAGTCCCAGGGTAAAAAGGCAGCACTGACAGAAGTTCCCGAAATCGCGAGTCTGGAAGCCCCGGATTCTCAGGATCTGTCAGACTACGAAACGGCGTATTTTGCCAGTGGCTGTTTCTGGTGTGTAGAAGCTATTTACGAGAGTGTTAAAGGAGTGGCTGAAGTGGTGTCCGGATACGCGGGAGGAACAGAAACCAATCCGACCTATGAAGATGTCAGCTATGGGCGCACCGGTCATGCGGAAGCCGTGGAAGTGTATTACGACCCCGAAGTGATCAGTTATTTTCAATTGGTGCAGGTGTTTTTCGGCTCCCACGACCCGACTTCCCTTAACCGACAAGGGCCCGACCGCGGGCCCCAATATCGTTCCATAGCATTTTATAAGAACAAGTCGGAACAGCAAACCATCCGGGCCTATATGGACGCTTTGGAAGAAAGCGGGGTCTACGATAAGCCGATAGTTACAGAAATCACCCCCTTCACAAAGTTCTATCCGGCCGAAGACTACCACCAGGATTACGAAAAAAACAATCCTGACAATCCGTATGTTCAGAACATTTCCATTCCGCGCCTGAACCGGTTTAAAGCCAATTTTTCAGAGTTCCTGAAGGAGGGTGTGCATTAAGGGGAAACTTCCCGTTTTTATACCCCCTTGCAATCCAGTCGTTGCGTCTAATCATTCAGGGAAACCTCACTGTAGGCCGTATTGATCAGGATAGACTTTCCACTACCCTTTTGCTGACTAAAACCTTTGCGAACCTGTGGTCGCTCCCCCTGTGAGGCCTCCCAACGGATAAAATCGGGATAGAGTACTTCTGACCGGTCCTCACTAACCGTAATTTCATACGCACTTCGCGGCAGGTCGAAACGGAGTTCCCCGTAGGCCACGGAGATATCCATATCCCTGAAGTCATCCGCAACCTCACCGATGACCAAAAGCCCCATCCTGGAATCGATCGAAACCTCCCGCAAAAGGCGGTCTATAGTCACCATGGAAGAACGGGAAACCATGTTCAGCTGTCCCACCTCATGGAGCTCAACCCCATCGGAAAATTCCGTTTGGAGCCGCCCTCCATTCCAACGTTCTACCGTCACCGGGGAGTATCGGGCTGCAATATCCGTATCCCTGCCATCGATAGTATTGGCAAACAGGCTGGCATACGAGAGGTTTGCCTTTGTATTCAGCGCATTATCCGCAAGTTTTACTTCGCCATAGCGCACGTTCATCTTCAGGCGTGCCCCCTTGGGCATTTTGACTTTAATTGTTTTTTTTATGGTGAATTTCTGGTTTCCAGAAGCCCCGCGCATATAGAAAATCCCCGGATTCTGGTTGTTTCGGACCTGTGCCTGCGCCTCACGGGCTTGTCGTTGTGCCATGCGAGCCTGCTCCCGGGCCTCCATTTGCTGCTCTCGCATCTCTTCGCGTTGCTCGCGCATTTGTTCCTGTATTTCTTCGCGTTGTTCCTGCATCTCGGCCCGCTGTCGATCCCTCTGCTCTTTCATCGCTTCCCGGGCGGCTTCCCGAGCCTCAATTCGGGCTTCCATCTCTTCCCCCATCTCCCTGCCCCAGGCCTCAAATTCTGCCCGGTACTCTTCGTCGAATTCTTTCTCGAACTTTTTTTGCCATTTCTCAATGTATTTCTGGCCGTCCTTTTCGAAGGCCTCATAATCAAAATCGGCGTCAGGCATAGGG
>NZ_JBAVZJ010000487.1:0-3783 GCF_049588695.1 Robiginitalea sp. | reverse complement strand
TTATCGCCCTGATGAAGTTTTTCCCCAAAGGAGGCAGCCGAAGCGAACAACTCGTACACAGGCTGTTGTACGCAGCCCTGATCGAAGCCCGCAGTTGTGAGCGATTCCGGTTGCTCTCCGAACAACTTCAGGATGCAGAGTTGGCAGAATTCTACAGGAAACTTATGATCAGTGAAGCCGGGCACTACACGATGTTCCTGAAATTTGCGCGTCAGTACGGAAATCGGGAAGAAGTCGATAAAAAGTGGGAAGATTTACTGGTTTACGAGGCGGAAATCATGAAAGGACTGGGTACAACGGAAACGGTTCACGGATAAGCTTGTTTTGAACTAAGTCTCCCGGGGTGTATCCCAATTCTCCTTTCCCTACCAAATACCGTCGTCGCGCCGGACGATCAGCTGTTGTGCTCCCTGAAATACAGATCCCGTATAATTCCGTCTGCCAGGCCTATTTGCGGCACGTGGACTTTTTTAACCCCGCTCCACTTAGCGGTGCGTAAAAAAATCTCAGTGGCCGGAAGGATGACATCCGCCCGGTCGGGATTCAGACCCAGTTCTGATATACGCTCGTCGTAACTCATGCTCTTTAAAAAATGATACTGGGCGTTGAGCCAGATAAAAGTAAGCGGTTGCCCAACCTTGCGGCCGGACATTTTATGAAGTTTGTTGATATTGCCCCCGGACCCGATAATCGAAAGTTTGGGAAGGCCCTTCACGGCTTCGCGAACCCACTGCTCTAAGGCTTCCCACTCTGACTCCGCTACCCATTCCTTGATCAGGCGGACTGTTCCGATTTGAAAAGACCTTGAAAGTACAGGCTTCCCCCCTGAGAAGACCGTAAACTCTGTGCTACCCCCACCCACATCCACATACAAATAACTCGCATCTTCCTGCAGGAGCCGGGCCAAATCCGTGCCGGCTATTATGGCGGCCTCCTGCTGACCATCGATCAGCTCGACCTCCAGGCCGGTTTCCTTTAAGATACGCTTTATGATTTCTGCACCATTGCCGGCTTCCCTCAGGGCCGAGGTGGCACAGGCGCGATACTTCTCTACGCCCCCTACCTCAATCAAAAGTAAAAAAGCCTTCAGGGTTTTGACCATACGATCGACGTTGGCCTCCGTAATGGCCCCGATCCCAAAACTGTCCTCCCCCAGGCGGACCGGCACGCGTACCAGGGCATTTTTATAAAACTGTACCGGACGCCCCGGTGTTTCCACAATATTATGCACCAACAACCGCATGGCGTTGGATCCAATATCGATAGCGGCGTATTTACGTATTTTCACCCGGGTCTTTTAATTTTTGCTGGTAGTACGAGTACATCTCAAACTGAGATCGAAAATCAGGAGCCGCGCTCACCCGATAGCTATTGCTTTGCTGGGCATCAAATACCCGGGCCTTGGCATTGTCCTTCCAGGAAATCTCAAAAGTGTCGAGGAGTTCCTGTTTGATTTCCTCGTCGTAAATAGGACATCCTACTTCCACCCGGTAATCCAGATTCCGGGTCATCCAGTCTGCGGAAGAAATATAGACCTGGGGCGCCCCATTATTCCCGAAAATAAAGATCCTGGGGTGTTCCAGGAACTTATCGACCACACTGATGGCCTCTATATTCTCACTCATCCCGGGAATACCCGGTATAAGGCAGCAGATCCCCCGAATGATGAGCTGAATCTTCACCCCGGCATTGCTGGCCTGGTAGAGCAGGTCTACCATGTCATAGGAAGTGAGGCTGTTCATTTTAATCTTTATAAACGCCGGCTTCCCTTCCTGTGCATTAGCGATTTCCGCATCGATGAGCTTTTTAAAACGGGTCCGGGTGTAGTGGGGGGATACAATCAGGTGTTTATACTTGTAGATCTTATAGGAAGTCTCAAAGAAGTTAAAAACCTTATTGAGTTCCTTCAATATGGCCTCATGGGAAGTAAACAAGGTGTAGTCGGTATAAATCCGGGCGGTATTCTCATTAAAATTCCCTGTACTGATAAAACCGTAGCGCTTAAGGTCGCCTCCCTCCTCCCTTTCGATGACGCAAATTTTACTATGCACTTTCAGGCCCGGTACACCAAAAATCAGACGTACGCCCTCCTCCTGAAGTTGTTCGGCATATTCGATGTTGGCCCGTTCGTCAAAACGCGCCTGTAGTTCAATTTGCACGGTAACCTGTTTCCCGTTCTTGGCCGCATTGATAAGGGATGCCGCGACCTGTGAATTGTTGGCCAGGCGATACACCGTGATTTTAATGGTTCGTACCCTCGGATCCAGGGCCGCTTCCCTGAGGAATTTGATCACATACATAAACGTGTGATAGGGCGCATACTGCAGGTGGTCTTTCTCGGCGATCCGTTCAAAAAGGCTGCCATCCAAAGTCAAGCCCTCCACCGGCAGGGGTTTAATCCGCTCATACATCAGGTCTGAGCGCCCCAGGCTCGGAAAACCCATATAGTCCCTGCGATTGTGATAGCGACCCCCGGGAATCACACTGTCCGTATCCTCAATGTTCATCTTCTCCTTAAGGAAATTCAGCGTATCCGCTTCGATGGAACTGTCGTAGACAAAACGCACCGGATCGCTGATTTTACGGTTTTCAACACTGCTGGAAATTTTCTCGATAAAACTCTTACTCAGGTCGTTGTCGATATCCAGTTCCGCATCACGGGTGATTTTGATCATATGGGCCGAGATGGAGGTATAGGAAAACATATTAAAAATGCTCCTGAGCGAATACCGGATCAGGTCATCCAGCAGGATGATATAGTTTCGATTCCCCTCCCTGGGCAGGACAATAAATCGGTCGATTTCCTTCGGAATCTCAATGAGCGCGTACTGGTTCGGGCTCTCATGGGCCGCAGCACTATTGTCTTCTTCCAGCACCATTTTGACAGCCAGATAGGCGGCCGTATCCTTCAGGGTCGGGAACTCAATCACACTGTTCAGTATAATCGTCATCAGGGATGGCCCTACATTCTGGATGAAATACGTTTTCAGGAAATCCTCCTGGTGGGGTTGGATTTCCGTTTCATCGATCAGGAAAATATTTTCCTTCTCCAGCTCCTGTTCGATCTGCTTGAGTATCACCTGGCTATCTTTCTGTTGCCGGATAACAATACTGGTTATCTCATCCAACAGGTCCTTGGCCCGTTCACCCCCCAGGACACTTTTACCCGATTTCCCAGCCTGAACAATGCGTTTCACGGTAGCGTAACGCACCTTAAAAAACTCATCGAGGTTATTGGAGAATATCCCGAGAAAGCGCAGTCTTTCGATTAGCGGGACCTGTACATCCACACTTTCCTGCAAAACGCGTTCGTTAAAACGCAGCCAGCTGATCTCCCGGTTTACATATTGATTTTTATTCATGTTTTATCTTAAGTTTTTTGGAAATACGGTATTTAGCGTATCCCCGTAGGAGATCTCCTTCCAGGAATTAACCGGGAAGGAAAGGTGCACCACCCCGCAAGTGGGAACATTCTCCAGATATTTACTGCCCCATTTATTCGCAATATGCGTCATGGCATTGTTGTGTCCGAAGAGCATCACTTTTTCAAGGGCATCATCCAGGCTCCAGACGTGTTCGCTTACCCCCTGTCCTGAAAAATCGTATAACTCCGGGACTACCTGTACTGATGCAAAAGGAAGTCCCATCTCCCGCATCAGGATCATACAGGTGTGCAGGGCGCGGTTTGCCGGACTTGAAAAAATGGCTTGTACACCCCTGAGCTTCTTTTCAAGGGCCCGGGCGATCAGGTGCGCATCCGTAATACCCCGCTCGCCAAGGGGG
>NZ_JBAVZJ010000486.1:0-1506 GCF_049588695.1 Robiginitalea sp. | reverse complement strand
TCTCAATTTGCTCTACGATATGTCCCGTGGCTGTAGGTTCAATACTCGGGGGAAGCAGGTTGAATTTTCGAAGGATGTTGTGGAAATCCGTGGTGTATCGCTGCACTACCTCCATGGGCTCGATCTTTTCAAGACGCGCTTTTTTCGAGATCTTGTCTTCACCCTCATCGGCATCGTCCTCCAAATGTCCGGCATCAGTAATATTGCGCACATAGCGCACCTTATACCCGAGGTGGAGCAGGTACCGATAAATCATATCAAATGAGATAAACGTCCGGCAATTTCCAAGGTGTACTTTGCTGTAGACGGTTGGGCCGCAGACGTACATCCCTACATGGCCGGTATGAATAGGTGTAAATACTTCCTTCTGTCCTGAGAGCGAATTGGAGAGTCGTAAATTTTGTTCCTCGTAAAGGGCCATAGGCAGTGCCTTAGAATTCGGTTTCCAAATTGATATAATCGAGGAATTCCCTCCTGAGGCCTTCCTCCTTAAAGCGTCCCCCGTATTCAGCTGTCACTGTGCTGCTGTCTACATCGCGAATCCCTCGGGAGTTTACACAAAGGTGTTTGGCATCTATAACGCAGGCGACGTCTTTTGTACCCAATACCTCCTGGAGTTCCCGCACAATCTGAATATTCATGCGCTCCTGTACCTGGGGTCTTTTGGCGTAGTAATCCACAATCCGGTTCATTTTGGAAAGCCCTACCACGGATCCGTTTGAGATATAGGCGATATGGGCCCGTCCGACAATAGGGAGTAAGTGGTGTTCACAGGTGCTGTAGACCGTAATATTCTTTTCGACCAGCATTTCCCCGTATTTATATTTGTTGTCAAAGGTGGAGGATTTCGGTCTGCGATCCGGGTGCAGGCCTCCAAAGATTTCATTGACATACATTTTGGCCACCCTTTCCGGAGTCCCTTTTAAACTGTCATCTTTAAGATCCAGCCCAAGGGTCATCATAATATCCCGGACACTTTTAGAGATCTGTTCTATCTTTTTGGCATCGCTGAGCACAAAGGCATCTTCTCTCAATGGAGTATTTTCGGAGGCTGAAAAGTGGTCATCTCCAAAGGTTTCCCCTGTTGTTTCCAAAGCGGGATCAATTTTCATCAGACATCGATTTGCAAGGGGCAAAGATATGTATAAAATGCCACTTTACAGTCGGGTTACGGGGCGATCCGACATAAAATCCTGTTAAGTTGAGCAGGCGGATTGAACTGGAACAGGGTATAATCTGCCACCTGATTTCGGGAGTTACCACTCCACCAAAATACCACTTTGATCTTAAAGGCGTTGTGCATTGATCTAAAACAGGGAAAATACCATACTAAAAGAACGTTATACCAGTTATATAAGAGGTAAAAACAGCCTTCCCGTATGCGGCTCTCGTTTATTTTCTTCCTGGGATTTGTCTTTTTAGCGGTTCATGGGTTCGGGCAGAATTCCCCGGATTGCCGCTCGGCTATACCCGTATGTGCCGATGAGCCCCTGATATGGGTAGCAG
>NZ_JBAVZJ010000485.1:0-2587 GCF_049588695.1 Robiginitalea sp. | reverse complement strand
GATTTACAGGAAGTAAAAGCCAATAGAAGGAATAAAGTACCCATGACCAATACTGTATGCCGATTCAGGAGGCTCATAATTCTATCGTTAGAAGTTCGCAGAAGGTACAAAAAGATACGAAAATATTTCACCTTTGAACCCGCGGAATACCCTTAAAATTGACCCTTATAATTCCTGAAGTCTTCTTCGGGCCTCTTCTCCGTCCTGCCCCCCGGGATCCAGTGACAGGGCTTTTTGATAGGCCTCCCGGGCCTTTTCCAGTTCTCCCTGCTTCGCGTAAATGGCCCCCATTCCGTTCCAAACCCCGGCCCGTTCGGGAAAGAATTCAGCATTCATGGAAAAGACAAAATATGATTCATCTAAACGGTTGCTTTTTAGCAAGTTATGTGCTGTCTTATCAAATGCTTGTTCAAAGTTGTAAAACGCGTAATTTGGATCTGAAATCATACGGGCAGCCGTGGGTTTAACCTGATCCACCTTTCCGGAGGTAAACAATTCTGTCAGGTGATCCATGGGATTGAGGATAAACGTAGAATCTGAAAAAGCCAGGGCCGCTTCAAGAGCCGGATCCTGATTGGTGCGGTATTGTTCAAAGGTCATCCCGGTAGCCAGGTGGGGCGCGAGCCAGGGGCCATTCTCCCACTGGGGTTTGTCCTGCCACCACGCAAAGGACAAATAGGCATTCAGACCACTGTTTGGTAAGGTTGCCGGCCGGTTGTCACCGTAGAAGTTGATATTCTCGGCTGTGGGCTCTCCCACGAATACGGCGTTTGTATAGGAACTGAGTTCATTGACCAGGTTTTGACAGGCAGAAAACGTCCGCCTTCCGATAATGACCATAAATTTTCCGGGTTTATTGATCTTTTCCGTTCGAATGACCCCGGTTACTATGGGTTTGTTTTTGTAATTATTCCCACCCCCATTAAGGCGCAGGTCGAGTATGAGTTTATCGACATCATTTTGTTCAATAAATTCAAAAACCCCTTTAAAAAAGGTAGGTATATCCGCTTTTTCATCATCCATAATCTGACTTTGGCGGACGTAAAGTGCCTTTTCCTCAGGCAGGTATTCATAATAGGAGATTCGGTCCAGTTGCCTGAGGTACAAAGGGCTTCGGGTGGTGTCCCGGGACTCGACCCAGTCCTCCCCCGGAATGACCATCCCATATCGCCGTGGAAAACGCTCGGCGGGCACCGCAGAAAGGGTTTCACGGCGAATCTGACCATCCTCTTCCAGGGTGAGGGTGATATCCCGCTTGTTCTCCGAAAGGATTTTCTGGGCGTGGAGGAACTCGGGAAAGGTGAGGTAATGTATGCCATATGCCTTTACAAACATCTCATTCTCTGCAGGAATTACCGGACGCATGAGCTCCAGGACGCGTGCAACGGGCATCCCCTCTATCTCGAGTAGTCGTGCCCCGGCGAGCTCCGCATAATCCCTGTGAACTCCTTGAATAAAGATTCCGTCATCGTATTGATAGAGTACTATGGGCAATTCATGCAAGGGGACCTTCCCTTCCCAATACCCCAAAACCGTATGCCCGTATTCAAAAGAAGCTACCAAACGGGCCAAACCTACCATCACCTCATGATCCTCCAGTTTGGGAATTGCCGCCCTCAAGGCACCCACTTTTTCATCAAATTCTGAAGCTGTGATCTTTTTAAAAAGAAATGCATATTCGTCGTGGATGGTTTTTTGAAGATAATCCAGGTCTTGTTGCCATTGCTGTGAATTTAATTCCTGTGCCTGCAAGCATGGCACCAGAATTAACAAACAATATATCAGTAAAAGCTTTATGGGTTTAAAAGCAGATAATACAGATGGCAACATGTTGTTTTATTTTAATGATTGGACGTAAATACGGACAGGTTGTTACACCTTAACAAAGTTTTGTTTACCTCATTTATTTACACCAAATCATCTAATTATCAACATTTTAGATTATCTTTCTAAAAATGAACCGGGTGTTTAGACCGTTTTTTTTAGGAGCCCTACTCCTTTTTGGGAGTCTTCAAATCCACGCACAGTCCTATGTAGACCTCATTACCGCTTCATACAATTACAGCCCTCCCTCTGCCTACGAAATCTCCGATGCCACAACGACTATACAGCATGCGGATATCAGTGTGAGTCTCCCCTTTCCTATCGAAGAAGGTCCGATTCTGTTGCCCGGGGTCAATATGACCGTCAATCGTCTCCATCTGGATCCGGCAAGCCCTGAGGCCACAACCCTTTATTCCGTAGCCTTACATATCGGGGTGCGATTGAACTATGGGAATGACTGGAGCGGAACGCATTACCTTTTTCCGAGGCTCTCCACGGCTTTTCAGGAATCCCGGGCTGGCGTTCAAATCGCTACCCTGCAGCTTTTTGAAAAACAGAAATCGCCGGATTCCAGTTACGGTTTTGGTTTATACGCGAGTAAAGAATCCTTTGGATGGATGTTGGTACCCTTATTGAGTTTTTACTACCAAAGCCCGGATAAGCAATATGAAGTACGACTTTTTCTCCCCTCCCGTGGAGATGTCAATTACCGCTTAACGGATGATATGAGGGTCGGCCTGTATTTTGACGGCCTGGGCTCCTC
>NZ_JBAVZJ010000484.1:0-5847 GCF_049588695.1 Robiginitalea sp. | reverse complement strand
GCCAAAGAAGTAGAATTCCAGGAACTGGAAATTCAACTGGCTGAGAAACACATTAAAGAATTCAAAGTACAGATAGACCAGAAGAAAGAACTGGTTTCCGGTACAAAGGAAAACCTCTCCGAACGCGAGACGCACCTGAAACACAAAAAAGGTGAACTTGATGCCATCCTCGCCGAAACTGAAAAGGAAGAAAAAGCGCTGATGAAGAAATCGGCAGAGTTTGAAAAGATTATTGAAGAGCGGCTTCTTACGGCATACAAACGCATCCGTCACCGCGTTAAAAACGGTCTGGCGGTCGTCCCGGTTGAACGGGGTGCCTCCGGAGGTTCCTTTTTCACCATTCCACCACAGGTGCAGGTGGAAATTGCTTCCCGTAAGAAAATCATCTCAGATGAGCACAGTGGACGCATTTTGGTCGACCCGGCCCTGGCCGAGGAAGAGCAACAAAAAATGGAGCAAATTTTCGCCAAGGTCAAATAACCACGGCTTCCAAAAATTAAAAATCCCGGCCAATGCCCGGGATTTTTTTTTGATCTGGTCAATCAGGAATCTTCAAGGAGCTCAAGAATGCGCTGGCTCACTTCGGGCTGGTCCCACCGGGTTTGAATCTGTGGTATTTTCATGATCTCCTTCATGATAGCTTCCTGCCGATCTCCTATAGAGAGGGCTTCCGAATAGGGTTGTTCGGAAAAGGTGACCCGGGAGTAGGCGGGAATCCACTTGTCGGGATACTGGGCCGCAAAGTGGTTTTCAATTTTCTTTTGAAGTAAAAATTCAGGGTCTGCCGTCTTTGTGCTCATTTCCACAAAGTTTCGATAACTCAGTTCCGCAATAGCGTCTGCATTGGGCTTACGCAATTCCTGATACCTGCTGAAAATACGCTCCCAGTCGTCACCGTAGTCCTCAATCAGGGCCATCAATTGCGAAATATCTTCAAACCCCGCATTCATCCCCTGCCCGAAAAACGGGACCACTGCATGGGCTGCATCCCCTACAAGGGCTACCTTATCCCAATACGTCCAGGGATAACATTTGATAGTTACCAGGGCACTGGTGGGATTTTTGAGAAAATCCTCTGACAAATTGTCGATTACGGGCGTGACATCTGGGAAATTCTCTGTGAAAAAAGTGCGGATTTCCGATCTGGATTGCAACTGCTCAAAAGACACGGGGCCTTCAAAGGGCAGAAACAGCGTACAGGTGAAACTCCCATCCAGGTTGGGCATGGCGATAAACATAAAGCTCCCCCGTGGCCAGATATGGAAGGAATGTTTATCGAGTTTATGGGTGCCATCTGAATTTGGGGGAATGGTCAATTCTTTATAACCGACCTCTATGAAATCCTGGGAATAGTTAAACCGGCTTCGTCTTTGCATTTTGTGGCGCACCCGGGAAAAAGCCCCATCACAACCGAACACGTGGTCGAAGGCATAGGACTCCCATACCCCTTTTTCTGTTTCCCCTGTATACAGGGTAGCTGTAGGCAGGTCTACATCCCATACTTTTTCATTAAACTTGAAAACGGTTCCCGCCTGCTCGGCCAGATCGATCATCTTTCGATTCAGGATTCCCCTGGATATCGACCATATTGCTTCCCCGTCTTTTCCGTATTTCTGGTAGTATACCGGCGTGCCGTTGACGTGCATCGCCCTTTGCTTCAACGGGATACCCATTTTGCGGATTTCCGGGCCGATACCTGCCCCGTCCAGGGCCCTCCAGCCCCGATCACTCATCGCCAGGTTGATGGAGCGCCCTGAAAACTCGATGGTGCGAATATCGGGTCTCCTGTCAAAGACCGTTACCCGATGACCTGCCTTTCTGAGGTAGACCGCCAGAAGCGTCCCCACCAGACCTGAACCCACAATCGCAATATTTTTAGAGGTTTGCCCCATTCCTAAATATATATGATCTCAAAGGTAGTAAAAATGGGTGGTCTCCCCTGATTCCAAAATAGTCTTGATTATTACAATACGTCTATTTATGTTGAACTTTTGTGTATTTTTGTTAAACGTTATGCGAGCAAAAAGTGATCTTCCCCAAAAAATTTGCCCTGTTTGCAACCGGCCCTTTAGCTGGCGTAAAAAATGGGAGCGCCAATGGGATTCCGTACGGTATTGCAGTCAAAAATGCCGAAGATCCAAAAACAGCGTTCAGGGAACCCAAAATCCCCCTTTATTCTCAAACACCCAAAAGCATTGAATACAGCTTTACACTGGTTTCGCAACGACCTGCGTGTAGAAGACAACGCCTCCTTGTCAGCGGCATGCCAAAGCAAACGGGTCGTAGCTGTATACTGCCTGGATCCCCGAAATTTTGAAAATGATGAATATGGCTTTCCTCGCACCGGAAAATTCCGGGCGCGCTTTCTGCTGGAAACTTTATCTGAGCTGAAAGAATCCCTTCGCTCCCTGAATATTCCCTTGTTTATATCCCTGGACCTCCCCGAAAATGCGATTCCAAAACTCGTCAGGCGCTTTGGGGTTGCTGAGATCCACACTCAAAAAGAATGGACGCGTGATGAGCGCCTTGTGGCTCAAGCCCTGCTAAAAGCGTTACCCGAAAACACAAAGGTATTTGGGCATTACAACCAGTTTCTCTTCCATCCCCGGGATATCCCCTTTTCAGATTTCGCTCAGATCCCCGAGGTATTTACACGTTTTAGAAAGGCCTGTGAAAAAACCGTACCCGTGCGGGCGTGTCTTCCGGTTCCCGAAAAACGCTCAGCACCCGTAGGGGTAGAGCCTGAAGTGGAAATCCCCACACTGCAGCAACTCGGGCTGGAGTCTCCCCAGAATGATCCACGTTCGGCATTTCCTTTCCATGGAGGTACCCGGGAGGGGCTGCAAAGAATTAAATCTTATTTCTGGGAACAAAACCGTCTGCGATACTACAAGAAAACCCGCAATGGTCTGTTGGGCACCGATTATAGCTCAAAGTTTTCGCCCTGGTTGGCCAACGGATCCCTTTCTGCACGTATGATATATCATCAGGTGCGCCTCTATGAAAAAGAAGTTGTTAAAAATCAGGATACCTACTGGATGATTTTTGAACTGATCTGGAGAGACTACTTTAAATATGTTTCCCTGAAACACGGAGACTTAATTTTTCACCCGGGCGGGATACGCCATTCTTCCTGGAATAAAGACTTTTGCCCAACCCTTCTCAGGCAGTGGGTTTCGGGTCGGACCCCTGACGATTTTATCAATGCCAATATGAAGGAAATTGCCCAAACCGGTTGGATGAGTAACCGCGGGCGGCAAAACGTGGCGAGCTACTGGACGCACCATCTAAAACAAGACTGGCGGGTGGGCGCTGCCTATTTCGAAAGTGTACTCCTGGACTACGATGTGCACAGCAATTGGGGCAATTGGATGTACAATAGCGGGGTCGGCAATGATCCCAGGGATCGCGTCTTCAACCCGCAGCTGCAGGCTAAACGCTATGACCCCCAGGGTCGCTATCGCAGACTGTGGCTCGAACCCTCACTTTTCTAAGGAAACACACAACTATGAAAACCCTCAGACTTCTTTTAGGAGATCAGTTAAACCCGGATCACAGTTGGTTCAAAACAGTCCGTGAAGACGTGGTCTATATTATGGCCGAAATGCGGCAGGAAACCGATTATGCCCCCCACCATATCCAGAAAGTTGTCGCCTTTTTTGCCGCCATGCGGAATTTCGCGAAAGAGCGAACCGCCGAGGGGCATCAGGTGAGGTACTTTAAACTGACGGACCCGAAAAATCCCCAAAACCTGCCTGATCTTGTAAAGCAAAGCATTGATCAGGAAGGCTGCGATCGTTTTGAATACCTATTACCCGATGAATTCCGTCTGGACCGCCAACTAAAAGTCATTTGCGAGGACTTGCCAATCGCCTCGAAGGTATACGATACAGAGCATTTTTATACCACTCGGGACGCCTTAGAATTACATTTCGAGGGGAAAAAACAACTCGTTATGGAGTCCTTTTATCGTATGATGCGCAAGAAACACAGTGTCCTTTTTAAGGATGGGGAACCTGCGGGAGGGACCTGGAACTACGATGCCCAAAACAGGAAAAAATGGAAAGGAACGCCTGCCATTCCAAAGCTCACACCTACACATTCTGAGGAGCTCAGTCCAATACTGCATGAGATACAGGATTCGGGTATAAGGACGATCGGGCAGATAGACCTCCATAATTTCCATTGGACGACCACTACGGAAGGGGCGCGCGCCCTCTTGGCCGAATTCTGCGAAAAGCTGTTGCCGCACTTTGGGGATTACCAGGATGCCATGCACACGGATGAAAAAACTCTGTTTCATTCCCGCCTTTCCTTTGCCATGAACTGCAAGTTGATTTCACCCAGGGAGGTCGTGGAAACCGTTGAAAAGTATTATTACAACCACAAGGACACCATCGATATATCCCAGGCTGAAGGTTTTATCAGACAAATACTAGGATGGCGGGAGTACATGAGGGGTATTTACTGGAAAGAAATGCCTGCCTACGCCCGGAAAAATTCCCTGGAGAATAAAAATCCGCTTCCCGACTTTTACTGGACCGGCCAGACCCGGATGAACTGCCTGAAAAACGCGATTGATCAGAGCCTTGAAAGCGCGTATGCCCATCATATACAACGCCTGATGATCACCGGTAACTTTGCCTTGCTTGCCCAGGTGCATCCCGACGAAATAGACCAGTGGTACCTCGGAATTTACGCCGATGCCATCGAGTGGGTGCAACTTCCCAATACCCGGGGAATGAGCCAGTTCGCCGATGGCGGAATTGTCGGAACTAAACCCTATGTAAGTTCGGCAAACTACATTCGCAAAATGAGTAACTATTGTCAGGGTTGCGCGTATAACCCGGATGATAAAACCGGGGAGGGTGCCTGCCCGTTTAATGCGCTCTACTGGAACTTCCTCGATGCCAAAAAACCCCTACTCCAGGGGAATCCACGAATGGGTATGATGTACCGTCTGCTGGAAAAAAAAGATGCAAACGAGATACGGGGCCTGAAGGAGCGCGCGGCAGCCATTATCGCCGATCCCGATGCTTTTTGAAGTTGGTTTTTCTAAGAAAACCCAAAAGCACGGCAGGCGGTCCACAGTCTACCCCATGGTGGGCATCTCAAAAGATCCCCTCAGCTTACCTTCCCAATCCCCTTTTTGCAAACGGTCCAAAAAAAACCTTCCCGGAGCCCCGGAAAGGTTTTCTAAAAATGTAATCCCAATCGTTTCCTTAAAACGGGTTTAGATGACCCCGTCCACAATCCCGTATTCCACGGATTCCTCGGCGTCCATCCAGTAATCGCGGTTAAAGTCCTTCATAATCTTATCAAAGGGTTGGCCGCAGTTATCGGCCAGGATACGCGCCCCGATCTCCCGTGTTTTCAGTATCTCACGAGCTTGAATTTCAATGTTCGCCGCTTGGCCGCGGGCTCCCCCACTCGGCTGATGGATCATAACACGGGCGTGGGGTTGAATAAAACGACGCCCCTTCTTTCCTACAGAAAGCAGTATCGAACCCATGGAAGCAGCCAGTCCGGTACAAATCGTGGAAACAGGACTTTTCAATGAAGTTATAGTATCGTATATCGCAAAGCCGGAGGTCACATACCCCCCGGGACTGTTTATTAACAATTGTATTTCCTTATGGTTCTGAAGATCCAGAAAGAGCAGGCGGTCAATCACGTGTTTGGCAGAATCATCGTCCACCATTCCCCAAAGAAAAACCTTTCGCTCGTCTAACAGTGCAGTGTCAATCGTTTCCTGAACCTTCCCTTTTTTCGTACTCATAAGATCTGTTGGATTAAAGGCCAAAAATACATAAAATTGAGGATACTTCAGATCCTCTTCCTTACAAT
>NZ_JBAVZJ010000483.1:0-2327 GCF_049588695.1 Robiginitalea sp. | reverse complement strand
CTGCGTATCTACGACGATCACCTTAATCGGTTTCCCGGAAGCCATCATCCTGGAGAGGTTTTGGAAACCAATATCATACATGGCACCATCCCCGCCCAAGCTGACTACGGGTGGGCATAACAGCCATTCTTTATCTGTAAATTGCTGCCAGTTGAAATAGGTAAAATACTCATCGTGCGTACTGGCATCGTATTTCCCTTCCAGCTCCAGTTCAGCCTTCCGAATGGCTCTGAAGCCTTCGGCCATTTTGGACATATGCCCTTCAAAGACTCCCATCGCCATAGACGTGGAATCCTGGAACAAGTGGTTCGCCCACGGGAAGGGGTAGGGGTTAAAGGGCCAGGTGCTCCCCCAGACAGAAGTACATCCGGTGGCGTTGAGCATCCCCATATTGGAGCGACCCTTACCTGTGGTTCCTTTGGCATATTTCCACTGTAATTTTTTCAACTGGGCGAGCAGTTGGGTGACCTGCTGCAACCAATCCTGGTCAATCGGTTCACCTCCATGTTCAGATTCCAGCCTGCGGGTAATTTCAGCCATGGTTAAATCTGAATGCTGCATTTCTGTAACAATACGGGCCATCATGTCCGAATCGCTCAAATCGATCCGGTGCATCAGTTTTTCCTGTATGTGTTTTTCCAGTTTATCGGTGAGTTCCTCCAGGTAGGCCACGTGTTTTTCTATACGAGGCTGCATCAGGGACTCTACGGTGGCAATAAACAAATGCACTACTGATTTTTCAGAGCAGCCCAGACAAGCCCCGTCGCCACTGGCAAAATTCAGGTAAGCGTCTTTATTCAGGAGCATGGTCTCCAGCGGTCCGATCTTCTCTTCCAGATCGTCGATACGATTGAATTTGGGGGGCGTATTGGGCAAGTCCATCCACAGATCCCATTCCTTATTCAGTTTCACGATAGAACCTTCGGTTTGAGGGATCTTGATCAGGGCATTATCATTACAGACTTGCACGCATTCCATACATCCCTTACACGTATTGGGATTGATGGTTATGCTGAATAAACATCCGCTGTTTTTTTCTTTTTTCTCATGCAGATCAAAATAGGGGCGGGTCAGGGCAAAGTTAAAATCCCCCAGTTCTTCTTTAAACCACTCAAACTCCTTGGTCAGGTCTTTATCCTGACCGTGGTCGGCTATGGTTTTATCAATGGCGTGCTGAATATAATCGTTGACCGTCGCCCCGTTTTTCGAAGATTCAAACAGGTTTCGAACATGGCCTTCCATTTTACGCACGGCCTTGGGTAAGTGCTCCAGTTTTCCGTGGTTCTTTTTCACCCGTGTGACCAGGGTATCAAAAACTTCAGAGACTTCGCTGACCAGTCCCGGTATGGCCGTATCCGGACAAACCGTGTAGCAGTCTCCACAAGCCGTACAGTTGTTGGGAATCCATTCAGGGTGTTCAAAGCGGATGCCCGTCATATCGCGGAAGGTGGAGGAAAGTGCCGGCATAACGCTCATACCGATAAAAGGATCGGTAAGGTTGTCGTTCCCCATCCCCCTCAAATAGAAATTCCCGGTTTGTTCCCAAAAGCGATGGATATCACTTAACTGGGATTCACTCTGGGGCATTTCTTTCATCATTTTAGGGATGGGTAGCAGGGCCTGGCCATTACTTCCGGCCTTGTCCTTACTGCCATCGCCCAATACCTTATTCTTTATTTCAAAGACTTCGTCAAAGCCGCGTTTGACCACGCGCATATTGTCGTCGACGACCCTTTGCCCCTTGGATCCAAATTTATGCTGCAATTGTTGTTCGATGGCATGTAGCAATTTCTCTTCCGACAACCCGGACTTTTCCATCAGGGGAGAGGCCGCGAAAAATGCACCCTGGAACGCAATTCCCTGCATCCGCAATTGCAATTCGGGATCGGTAGCTTCTTCCCGGGCAATCTTAAACCCGTCGATATAAAACACATGGATGTCTTTATCAATAATGATCTTCTGATACTGTTGAGGGATTTCTGCCCATACCGCATCCGGTGTTTTTTTATCGCTCTGAACGATGAAATTCCCGCCTTTTTTGAGTCCCGCCAGGGCGTTGGTGTGCTTAAATACATTGGGGTCAGGGGATAAAACAACATCCACAAAGAAGTACTCGCAATTGATCCGAATGGGTTCGGAAGAAGCCGCGAGATAGTAAGTGGTGGGCTGTCCTTTTTTCTCGGACCCGTATTTTGGATTCGCCTTGATGTTATAACCCAGGAGTTCGTACAAGGTCATCGCCAGGTTTTTACCTGTGGTTATGGCTCCCCAACCCCCAACGGAGTGAAAACGTATGGTGACGGCATCTTTGGGCATGAGGTTCGGGT
>NZ_JBAVZJ010000482.1:0-1527 GCF_049588695.1 Robiginitalea sp. | reverse complement strand
GGTATAAACCGACTTCCTTTAAGACTGGGCTACACCTATAGCTCTAATCCCATACAGGATGAACTGGCCTTTTACAGCGTGCCCGCTACGGCAATTATTAAGAATGCCTTCCAATTTGGCCTGGGCTATGAGATCAGTGATAAGTTTGAGATCGACGGTGTGTTCCACTTTGGTTCCTCCGGTGATGCCACTTCGGGTCAGTTACTCAATCCGAGAAGTGTACCGGACTTTCCACCTTATGGTGCCATCCCCGGGAGTGAAGTCTCCTACGACATGAATACCTTTATGTTTATGTTTGGCGCACAATACAGTTGGTAAGACCCCTTAGTCTGAAGGCTTTATTTTCAAAGACCCCGCCACCCGCGGGGTCTTTTTTGTGACCTCTGGTATTTTGCCCGGAATATGTACCTTTAGTTGCTACCTAAACCCTGTAGATGAGAACAAAAATCCGGAAAAGAATAGTTGCGCTGCTTATCCTTCCCGTGCTTATTTTTACCGGCTGTTATTTCATCATAGAATTTTCCTCTGCCGACCGTATTTACAGGGATATCGATACCATTCCATACAATAAAGTCGGACTTATTTTGGGAACGGCACGCCATCAGGTTGGAGGGGGTGTGAACCCCTATTACCAGTACCGCATCGAGGCTGCCCTGAATCTCTTTAAGAAAGGGAAGATTTCCTATATCCTGGTAAGCGGGGATAACGGCAGTATTTATTATAACGAGCCCAATACCATAAAAAAGGACCTTATGGCCGGCGGTATTCCGGAGGGGCGCATTTTTCTGGATTACGCGGGGTTCAGGACCCTGGATTCCATGATCCGGGCTAACATCGTTTTTGGCCTGGATTCAGTAACGGTGATTTCCCAGGAATTTCACAATGAGCGCGCGATTTTTATCGCTTCAAAAAAAAATCTGTACGCCATAGGTTTCAGCGCAAAAGATATCGACGGATCCCCGGGGATGAAAGTGCACCTCAGGGAATATTTTGCACGGGTTAAAGTATTCCTGGATTTGATTTTCAACACCGAACCCAAATACTATGGAAATCGCATTGAAATCGAATGATACAAAAGGGCAACGAATCGCATAGACCGATCAGGTATGGAAAAGTTTAAATCCCTTATCAGGAATCTCGGACCGGGCCTGCTTTTTGCGAGCATGGCCATTGGCACCTCGCATCTGGTACTTTCCACGAAGGCCGGAGCTACTTATGGCTGGCTGATGATCTTTCCGATACTCCTCGCAAATTTGTTAAAATATCCCTTTTTCGAATATGGTATCCGCTATACTAACGTAACGGGAAGAAGCCTTATAGAAGGGTATTCCCGAAGGGGTAAGGGCTATATGTGGGTTTATGCTGTAATTACGCTTTTTACCACCTTTACGATTTTGGCCGCCCTTTATGTGGTAACTGCGGGATTGCTCGCCAATTTATTTAAGATCACCTCCTTATCGGTAAGTGGTATTGCCCTCGGCCTTTTTCTCTTTATTTCGGGTGTTCTGATCGTAGGGCGTTATAAGC
>NZ_JBAVZJ010000481.1:0-5506 GCF_049588695.1 Robiginitalea sp. | reverse complement strand
GCAGACGCCCGATGCCCCTGCCAATTGGCCTGAAGGTGAGCCCGGGGAGATTTCCGTCAGTCAAACTGAGAAACCATGATTAAGGACTCCCGATTGTTTCGACTGATGTGGCCGGTTGCGCTGAGTGTGGCATTGGTCCTGGTGATTGCTTATATGGCTCCGGATCCTGTTTCGTTGACAGCGGAATTGGCCCCGGGGAAGTACGATCTTGAAACGGCTGCAGATGGTAAAAACAATAAGATAAACGGCCCCGTGTATTTCGAATATTCGGATAGGCATGATAACTCAATGGAGTCCCGGGTTTTCAAACTCCATTTTGTCAATCCGCGAATTGCGGAAGGGCCTGGATTTGGGTTTTTGATCCCTATTTCAGGAACTGATGAAATGATCGATAAAGGAGAGTATTCGGTTGGTGAGCAGGGTACCGGGGTTATGACGCACTTCGACACCGTGTTTGGATATGCAGACATGGGGGATAAAACGTCGGCCCTGTATTTCAGCGAATCCGGGTCAATCTCCATTTCAGGATGTACTCCACAGGAAGTTTTTGGAGAGATAGATATGGTGTTAAATGACGGAAGTGGGGGCTCGGTTCGGGTTACCGGGGCTTTTAAGGCCCAACCTCTACCCTCAAACATCACATTATAATTATTTAAAAGTAAGACATTAGAAGTCAAACGATAGAAGTACGACTCCTGAAGCTTGTTATTGATATAACAACTTTATGGGACACTGTTGACATCGGAACTAAGGGTTTCCTTCGGGAGTCTCCTTAGATTGAATTTAGGTTTCGGGGGAACTACCTGATTCATCTGCCGGTATCAATGAGATTTTTAGGTGTTCCGGGGTCGTACTGTTTGACTTTTAGTTCTTATGCCCACAACGGATTTACTGCTGAAGATTCCCACAGAGCGCCGATTAAGCCTGTATCACATACGTTTTCCCGATTCAGATAGAGGTCTTACCAATTAATGACAGTAGGAAGATTGCATTGTCATAGATAACTGCAAGTATTGCTAAAGGAACATTGGCCCGTATCGGGTAAAATGAAATACGCGGGAAGTCATTGAATACCTAAGGATCTACAGATCTGTAGGCTTTGAGTACGGCGAGTTCCCCTTCCTTCCCCCCTATAGAGTTGCCGTGTTCCATCCCAAGAATACCTGAATATCCCTGTTTCTGAATAAAGCGGAACACATTGGCGTAGTTGATTTCACCTGTACCGGGTTCCTTACGCCCGGGGTTGTCACCTATTTGAAAATAGCCGATCTCATCCCAGCAGGTTTCAATATTTGGAATCAGGTTTCCTTCCTGAATCTGCTGATGGTAGATATCGAACAGGATTTTACAGGCCGGTGAGTTTACCGCCTTACAGATTTCATAGGCCTGGGGGGATTCTGAGAGGAACTGCCCGGGATGATCCCTGAAATTCAAGGGTTCCAAAACCATGGTAAGTTTATGGGGCTCCAGGATCTCAGCAGCCGCCCGAAGTGCCTCGACCACATGGGCGGTCTGGAAGGCCATCGATTGTTTCAAGTCCACATGCCCGGGAACCACGGTCATCCATCGGGCTCCTACCCTTTTTGCTACCTCTACGGAGGCTTTGATCTCATCTAAAAACGCCCGGCGAAGCCCGGGGTCTCCGGAAGCCAGATTTGGCTGGGACCAGGCAATGGTATGTGCCACGAAAACCCCCATGTTCATACCGCGATCCTCGAGGAATTGCCCGATTTGCTCTTGTAGGGCTACCGGGCGCTGTGCCATTTCATTGTCTTCAAAGGCATGGAACCCGGAGTCAGCCATAAACCGGAGTTCGTCCAAAGGATCCGCTCCGGCGTGTGCCCGGAACATCCCCAGGTGGGGGGCAAAATTTAGTGCAAAGGGTTTGGTAAAGGAAGTGGTGTCCTTCCCATACAAGGTAGGGGAGGCAGCAATGGCTACAGCGGCCAACCCTGTATTTCGGATAAAGGAACGTCGTTTCAAGAAAGGTTTATTTCTATAGGGACCAGGCTTTGCCTCCCGTGAGCTCATCCACATCTCCACACCCGATATACTCACCAGGTACAGGCAGGTAGGCCAGCACTTCTTCCCCTACGTATTCCGAAGTTTTATAGGACCAGATGACCGCATCACGAAACTGGTTGGCAAAGACAAACCTGGAAACATCACCATCCAATTCGGCTGGCTGGCCCTCGGCAACCGCCTCGTTATAGGTGGTGAGGGTTTCATAGAGTTTAGCTTCGTCTTCTTTATCACGTTTTTTAAGGGCTCCGGCCAGTACGGGTTCCAGTTCTTCAGCTGTGAGGGAATCCCCGGCTTTTTTTCCGGAGTCTGCCAAGGCTTTCTCTATAAAATTGGACAGGCCCGACTTAATGAGATCTTGTTCTTCCGGTTCGGAGACCTCCATCCAATAACGATCCAAAAAGGTGTGTACCCCCACTTCTGTTGCTGAAGGTGTATCGGTCTTAGGCAGGATCAAATCTGCCAGCTGCATAATTACTGCACCTTCCCCGGGGGAAAAGAAAAGCGGCGTCCAGTCCGGCCCCGTTTCCTGTTTGCAGCTTTGCATCAGGCTTATTATCGTGGGGGTGGCTACGGTGTACCCCAGGGCTAACCCCATGTTTTTTAATGCGATTCTTCTGTCCATCAGATGTTTCCTTTTTTAAGTTCCTGTGCTGCGTGTTGTGCGGCCCGGGCTGTAAAAGCCATATAAGTCAGGGAAGGGTTTACACAGGCTGCTGAGGTCATAAAAGCCCCATCGGTTACATAAACATTCTTTACTGCGTGCACCTGGTTATATCCATTGACGACCGAGGTTTTGGGATCCCGCCCCATACGTGCGGTTCCCATCTCGTGGATCCCCAGCCCCAGTGCCCCGGGGTCGTCGAAGGGCTCTACGTCCTTTAATCCCGCTTTTTCGAGCATAGCTACCGCCTGTTCCTTCATGTCCTCACGCATCTTCCATTCATTCTCTTTGAATTCCGCATCAAAGGTAACCGTGGGTAGCCCCCACTTATCCAGTTTGTCGTAATCCAGTGTCATTCGGTTATCCTCATAGGGGAGGACTTCTCCAAAACCACCCATTCCGAAATTCCACCCTCCGGGTTTCAGGATTGCCTCCTTCAGGCCTTTACCATGGGAAAGCTCTTTGACGGAGTCTTCCCAACTTCCCCGGCTGGCACCTCCCTGGTATCCATAACCCCGGATAAATTTATCGGTATTGGAGTTGCCTCCGAGGTTTCTGAACCTGGGGACGTAGATTCCATTGGGTTTCCGCCCTTTATAATATTTGTCTTCAAAACCTTCAAAACGGCCACCCGCACCCACACCAAGATGGTGATCCATTATGTTACGCCCGAGCTGATCCGAATCATTACCCATCCCATTGGGAAATCTGTCCGATTTGGATTGCATCAGGATGGCGGTGGAAGCTATGGCAGAGGCGCATAAAAATATGACCTTGGCCTTAAACTCATACGTCTCCTGGGTGATCCTGTCGATGACCTTTACCCCGGTAGCTTTCTTCGTGTTTGGATCGTACATCACTTCATGGACCACGGAATCAGGACGAAGCGTCATATTCCCTGTAGCCTCCGCAGCCGGAAGCGTAGACGAATTGCTGCTGAAATACGCCCCGAAAGGACACCCGCGTATACAGCGGTTGCGGTATTGACACCGCATTCGGTTTTTTCCTTCAAATTGTTTATCACTATTGATGTGAGCCACCCGTCCGGCAGTAATCACCCTCCCGTCAAAATGCTCAGCGACTTGTTCGCGTACGTGCTGTTCAACACAGTTGAGCTCCATCATGGGCTCGAAGACCCCATCGGGTAGTTGGGGAAGGCCCAGGTTTTCCCCCGTAACCCCGATATAGGCTTCCACCTTATCGTACCAGGGGGCGATATCTTTATATCGCACAGGCCAGTCCACCGCGATACCGTCCCTTTTATTGGCTTCAAAATCCATATTGCTCCAGCGGTAACTGTGACGCCCCCACATTATGGAGCGTCCCCCAACATGGTAGCCGCGCATCCAGTCAAAACGCTTGGTTTCATTATAGGGATGTTCCAGGTCGTCGACGAACCAGAAATTGTGCGGGGCTCTTACGGTGTACCCCGTACGGGCCTGTTTCAGTTGTTTGGCTTTTTCCTCCCTTGGGAGCTCCCCATTGTTGGGGAAGTCCCATTTATCCATATTGGCCGTGGGATAGTCTTCGATATGGTTGACCATCCGGCCCCGGTCCAGGACCAGCGTTTTCATACCCTGCTCACACAATTCCTTTGCGGCCCAGCCTCCGCTAATACCTGTTCCTACCACAATGGCGTCATAGGTATCTTCTTCCTGGTTGTAATAAAACTTACTCATCAATGGGTTTGTTAGATGGCTAAAAGTATTAAATATTAAATTAATTTTCTACATTTAAAATCTGTTATAACCGAAGGAATACCACTTAATAGGACTGATAATTAGGAATTAGACAATAATTGAAAGAATCGGTTCCGTCCTTTGAATAAAACCCGGAGATTTTCCGGGTCATCACAAACCAACTATATCCCAGCACCTTATGAAGCGCAGAAATTTTATCTACAGAAGCAGTCAGGCGGGGATGGCCCTGGCCTTCCTTGGAATGGCAGCCTGTAAAGAAAACGAGAAAAAGGCGATGGCTACCGAATCTGATGAAGCCCGTGTTCCCGAACCCGAAGCTTCACCGTTTTTTAAACTCTCCCTGGCCCAATGGTCCATTCACACAATGATTAGGGAAGGAAACACAGATCCCTACAGGTTTGCGGAAATGGCGAAATCGTGGGGGTTCAGTGGATTGGAATATGTGAGCCAGTTGTACAATCCCGAATTGGAAAAGGCGTCTTATTCTGAAGAGGCGATGCAGGGTTTTATTGACAAATCCAATGCAGAGGCAGCCAAACACGGCATGCAAAACCTGCTGATCATGATAGATGGTCAGGGCGATTTGGCCCTTTCCGACAAGGCTGCTCGTATGGCCGCTGTGGAAAACCACTATAAATGGGTGGATGCCGCCCAGGCCATGGGATGCCATTCCATCCGGGTCAATCTATCCGGGAGCAGTGATCCGGAGACCTGGGTGCCCAATTCTGTGGACGGACTTAAGAGTTTATCTAGGTATGCCAGGGGTAAAAACATTAACGTACTTGTGGAAAACCACGGGGGGCTTTCCTCGAACGCGGCGTTGCTCGCACAGGTGATGCAGGAAGTAAACATGGACAATTGCGGAACCCTGCCAGACTTTGGTAATTTCTGTATAAAGGGAGGTGATGCGGGTTGTATTGATGAATATGATAGATACAAAGGTGTTACCGAGCTCATGCCTTACGCCAAGGCTGTCAGTGCCAAATCCCATAATTTTAACGCATCCGGGGATGAAAAAGACACCGACTATGTACAGATGCTTCAGATCGTAAAAGATGCGGGATATACCGGATTTGTTGGGGTTGAATATGAGGGTAAGGTGCTCAGTGAGGAAGAGGGA
>NZ_JBAVZJ010000480.1:0-2808 GCF_049588695.1 Robiginitalea sp. | reverse complement strand
ATTCAATAATAGGATCAGGGCCGGGATGTATTTCCGGCCCTTTTCTTTTTACACCGGTCCATAGGAGGTGCCCTCAGGATTTGTTATCTTGTGACATACACCTCACGCTTCCTATGAAAAACCGAATTCCTGGCATACTCGGCCTCTTGCTCCTTGTATTTTTATCCTGCAAACAGGAACCTCAAAAATCTGGTAAAGCACTGAATTCCCAAGAGGTGACAACCCAGGGGGAAGCCCACCGCCTGAAATTCCATTTCACCCCCCCTTCCAAGTGGATGAATGACCCCAACGGGATGTTTTACCTGGATGGGGAATACCACCTGAGTTACCAGTATTATCCGGACAGTACGGTTTGGGGGCCCATGCACTGGGGGCATGCAATCTCAAAGGATTTAGTATCCTGGGAGCACCTTCCCATCGCTCTGTATCCGGACAGTTTGGGGTATATTTTTTCCGGGGGTTCTGTGGTGGACCTACAAAACACCTCCGGGTTCGGGACCGCAGCTACTCCACCCGTCGTGGCCGCTTTTACCCATCACGATCCGGTAGGGGAGAAGGCCGGAACCACCGATTTTCAGACCCAGAGTATTGCCTACAGCCTGGATAAAGGCCGGACCTGGACCAAGTATAAAGGAAATCCGGTCGTCAAAAACGAAAAGGGGATCCGGGATTTCAGGGACCCCAAGGTCATCTGGCACGAAGGATCTCAGAAATGGATTATGACCCTGGCCGTCTACGACCGGGTACAGTTTTTTGCTTCCCCGGATTTAAAATCCTGGGAATATCTCTCTGAGTTTGGTATACCCGGGGATTCGCGCTTGTGGGAGTGCCCGGATTTGTTCCCCCTGGAAGTCGCCGGGACCGGGGAAACCCAATGGGTACTCCTGGTCAGCATACAGCAGGACGCTCCCAACGGAGGTACGGCGACGAGTTATTTTATCGGGGATTTCGATGGCAACCGTTTTCTCGGCAACCCGGAAGACCAGAGATGGCTGGACTGGGGAACGGATAACTACGCTTTTGTCACCTGGGATAACGCGCCGGGGGAAGATTCTGAGCGTCTGGGTATAGGTTGGATGTCCAATTGGCAATATGCCCAGGATGTGCCGACGGTGGCCTGGCGCTCGGCTATGACGGTACCCCGTGTGTTGCAGCTGGAAGCTGAAGGGGAAGGCTATGCGCTGCGCTCCAATCCGGTGGTATCTCTGAAGGGCCTGCGCGGGCCAAAGACAGACCTGCCAACACTTGAGATACGAGGCGAACAGGAGGTGACGGGATCTTTCACTCCCTCCCAGTGCGAAATCATCTTGAAAACAGACCTTGCCAGGACTACGGCTGAGCTTTACGGAATCACTTTATCCAATAGTTCAGGGGACCGGCTGATCCTGGGTTTTGACCGGGTCAATAATGAAATGTGGCTGGATCGTCGCGGCTCCGGCCCGAAAGGTTTCTCCGGGGACTTTTTTAAGGGTCCCCATAAAGCCCCCCTGAATTTAGGGCCCGATGGGGATCCAAACCTGAGGATCCTCCTGGATGAGGCTTCTATTGAGGTGTTCGGGGAAAACGGGCGCCTGAACTTCACAGAAATATTCTTTCCTTCAGAGCCTTATGACACCCTCACCTTCTGGGCAGATGAGGGCGAATGGACGATGGAGTCCTCCACAGTCTATGCTCTGAAAAGTATTTGGTAAACAAAGGTTTATCAAATAACTCCTATTGATTTCGGGATGATCTGGGTCATATCCTGAAACCCGTACATACCCTATTTTTACTATTGATATGGACCCTGACAAATCCATAGTGCAAGGGATACGAGGATTTCTTATAGAAACCGGGGAGCTTACATATTTTGCCGGCCGGTTCTTCAAAGAAGTCTTCAGACCTCCTTACGAGTGGAGGGAGTTTTTCCGGCAGTGCTACCAGATGGGGAACCGTTCCCTGATGCTGGTCCTGGTTACAGGTTTTATCATAGGGCTGGTGTTGACACTACAATCCAGGCCTACCCTGATTGAGTTCGGGGCGGAATCCTGGATGCCCAATATGGTGGGGATTTCAATTGTACGGGAGATCGGGCCGGTGATCACAGCCCTGATCTGTGCCGGACGGATTGCGTCCGGAATAGGGGCTGAACTCGGTTCCATGCGGGTTACAGAACAAATCGATGCCATGGAGGTTTCGGGGACGAATCCCTTTAAGTACCTGGTGGTGACCCGTATCATGGCGACGACACTAATGCTTCCCCTCCTGGTGATCTTCGGGGATATTATCGCCCTTTACGGGTCGGCCCTGGTGGAATACCTCAAGGGGGGGATGAGTTTCCAGTTGTACTTCAATATGGTTTTTGACGCCCTCTCCTTTGGGGACTTTATACCGGCCACTATTAAATCTTTCTTTTTTGGATTTGTGATCGGCCTGGTGGGTTGTTACAAAGGGTACTATTGTAAAAAGGGGACGGCCGGAGTGGGAAAAGCGGCAAATACAGCCGTGGTTACGGCCTCGCTCCTGGTCTTTTTTGTGGATTTTATGGCAGTATTTATCTCGGATATTTTTTATCAACTCTGACCTATGGAAGCTGCAACAAAAAATAAGGATACGCAAACAAAAGCCTCGGGCCGAAAGGAGATGATTCGGATCCGGGACCTTCATAAACGCTTTGGGGAGAACCACGTACTCAGAGGGTTTAACCTGACCCTCTACCAGGGCGAGAACCTGGTGGTCATGGGAAAATCAGGCTCCGGAAAATCGGTAATGATCAAATGCCTTGTCGGGTTGATAGAGCCAGACGAGGGCCTGGTGGAGGTTCTGGGC
>NZ_JBAVZJ010000479.1:0-2598 GCF_049588695.1 Robiginitalea sp. | reverse complement strand
ATCCGGTTCAGGCTGGCTTGATACGAATCGATATTGGAAGCCACTACCCGGTCCCACATGCCCATAGCTACATAAATATGAGAGGGCATGTGTAAGGCATGGCTGGCATCCGGGGCAACTTTGGAATAGGCATTGGCGGCCTCCAGCGCCAATGCGGCATGTTTGGGGTCGTCGTAGGAATGGATGGTATAGTGCAGGGCTCCGGGATGTTCGGGGTTTTCAGCCAAAATACCCAATGCAATTTTAGCCCCCTTTCCATAAAGCTCGTCATCACGGCCGTCGGGTACGGAGCCCAACAGGGACAACGCATAAAACGCGGCCACTTCGTGGTTGTCCGGATATTTTTTGGACAATCCTTCCATAAAACCAGCATAGGCTACATCCCGCTCCGCTTTTTCAGTTTCCGGTTTAAACAGGAGTTGTACAGCCGCGATAAAATCCCGCTCCAGTTCCGTTGCGTTCTTTTCCATGTCGATGGTTTCTAGTTTTTTCAATACTTCCACCCCATCGTCATAATCTTGTTCATGCCACAGGCTATGATTGTAGGTCATGGCTTCTCCCCAATAGGCCATAGGCATTTGCGGGTCTGATTCCTGTGCTTTCCTGAAAGCTTCACGGGCATCCTGATATTCGAAAGAATGCAGCAATAAAAGGCCCCTCTCAAAGTGGGAAACCGCCTTAGAGTTTCCGGTTACCTCGAGATTGACCATTCCCAAAAATTCAGTTTTGGCGGTGTTTTCTTTACATCCTATCAGCAGTATGGATGCAATGATAAATGCGATTCTTTTCATTTAGTTTTCATATTTAGACGATTGGTGTGTGGTGGTGTTACACGCACTAAGTGAAGATATGAATTTAAAATTATATGATTGACAGTAAGGGGGTTAAGCAGGCAAACCCTTCGCGCTTTCCCACCAATCCGATTCTTATCTACCTTGACTATTGACACCCTTTTCAATAGCGCTTTGGAGGTATAATTCTCTTGATTCTACTTTTTCCGGACTAAATACATTTCGATTTTCTCCTGAAGAAAATCAAGAACTCTTTGAAGACGGGCTAATCTATGTTGCTGAGCGATTAAAACTTCCAGTTTAAACGTTACCAGGTTGTACAACTCTAAATTGTCATAAAATTTTGAATAGTCTGTCTCAGGCCCACCCTTGGGCAATCCCGCATTATTGCCATATACGACATTCGCATAATTAATGTTCTTATAGAAATACGGTTCTATGGAAGTGGAATATTGATCGCTTATGTAAGAATCTAGTTCTTTCACATCGGCAAGGCCCATTTTAAAATATTGAAAACCAAGTTTTAAGCTGTCGTTTTCGATTTTTGACAACGACCCTTGTCCCAGAAACTCGTCCAATATCGGGAATGTCAGATTTGCTGTATATGCAGTCCCCAAAGCACCAATAGTCTCTTTAAGATGAACCAGAGAATCTTTGTTCTTTAAATTTAAAATGTGAAGGCTTCTCTTGTTGAGGATAATTAGGGTATCGATTTCATTTTGAATGGAGTGTATGTCTTCAGATGCCAAACTTATTTCACTTTGGATCTTATGATAGTAATTTGATAACTTTTCATTTTCAGATTTTTGGGTATTCCAATTGTCCAATTGTAACGCTATCAAAATCCCAATCACCACCAGCAGGGTCTCCCCTATGGCGTATAGCAGGTATTTGCTGAACTTATTATCAGTCAGCAGGCGTTGGCGGATTTGGCGGAAGAAGCGGAGCATAAATGAGTTTAATTGAGTTCCGAAGCCCTCAGTAAGTCAAGGATTTCCAAAATCTGTTTCCGGAGGGTGGAGGATTCCGAGTTAATCAGTTCATTGATCAAAATGGAATTGGACACCATCCCCTCCAGTTCCGGATTGTTGAGAATGGCCTGCAGTCCGGGCTCCAACCTTGATTTTTTAAAGTCGTATGGCATCAATTCATCCCGGTTGAGCAAAAAAGTTGATAAATCCTCAACTTTGTTGACTTTCTCATATAATGCCTTGTCCACCGCCCGCTTCAAACCAAATTTACTTAAAATGGGAAAATAGATATAATGGTGCGCGTTGAGGTATATGGCCTCAACTTCCTGGACCTGAATGACATCCGTGGACCATTTGGTCAGCAGTCTTTTCAGCTTTTCATTTCGGATCATATTGATTTTTCCCGAAGCGACAAGGTCGTTGTCGATAGGGTCATAAGTGACCGTCAGGCTAAGGTTGCCCAATCGGGAGATCACGCTGTCCCGGTTCGCAGAATCCGGATTGTCATAATAGGTCAGTAACTCTTTTGAGGATTTTATGAGCAGTTTTCGGGTCGCTATTTTGCTGTCGAGTTGCTCCAGGTTCGTTATGTAGTCCTCTTTTAATTGCCTCAGCAGAATTTGTTCTTCTATCCTCCCTTTTCGTTCTTCATTCCAATTATCAATCTGTAGCGCAATCAGGATACCTATCACCACCAACAGGATCTCCCCAATGGCATATAGCAGGTATTTGCTGAATTTATTATCAGTCAGGAGGCGCTGGCGTATTTGGCGGAAGAAGCGGAGCATGGGTTGCGGTTGGTTACCTGATCAAAGTACGAAAAAGAAGCTTAAACC
>NZ_JBAVZJ010000478.1:0-2060 GCF_049588695.1 Robiginitalea sp. | reverse complement strand
ATCTTTCTGCCCTCTCTGCGATTCCTGGGCACCTGTACGTTTTACTGAAATGTCAGGCGAAATTCAAAATGGGGGAATCATTTACGGACAAGTCCAGAGGTACTTTCAAAAGTACCTGTTCTGATGCTAACGTTGTTTTAAAGCCCTTATTTCAGGTCCTTACGGAAGGTACACCGGCGCTTGTAAACTTCAGGTTTAAAGTGTTTCCAGATTTGATGTACATCTACGTTATCCGCCAGTTCAGGGGTGCGATAGGCCATTTGTATTTTGCGGGCGCTGAATTCGCGGTAGTACTCATTAAAAATAATTGAGGTCACTCCTTTCTTCTGGTATTCCGGGAGGACGCCTATCAGGTAGAAAAACACTTCTTTGCTTTTTTTTCGCGCCTTGAGGAGGTGATAAAAGCCAAAAGGGAATAAGGATCCCCTTGCCTTTTGGAGCGCTTTTGAAAATGAAGGCATGACAATGGCGAAAGAAACAAGCCGGTTATCCTGGTCCACGACAAACTTTACGTACCGGGGGTCGATCAGCGTGAGGTATTTTTTCTTAAAGTACTCTTTTTGGGCTTCAGAAACCGGAACGAACGAAGAGAGACGGGAATAAGAGGCATTAAACACCTCGAACATCTCGTGGGCCCAGGGCAGAATTTGAGATGTTTTCTCAAAGTTCAGCGGTCGGAGTTTATAGCGTTCCCTTATAATTTTCTGGATCCTTGAAAAATGGACGGGATGTACATTGGAAAAGGGGAATTTGCTTTCGATATACTCCTTTTCCACCACCATCCCAAAATCCTCCAAATGCGTTTTATAGTACGGGTGGTTGTACCAGGTGATCATACTGCCAATATGATCAAAACCTTCGGTCAGCACACCGACTTTGTCCAGGTTTGAAAAGCCCATAGGGCCTTCCAGAAAATCCAGGTTATGGGATCTTCCAATCTCTTCGACCTTGTTTAGCAAAGCTTCAGAAACCTCAGTGTCGTCTTCGAAATCCATCCAGCCGAATCTCATTTTAGACAATCCCAGTTTTTCGATTTCCACCCGGTTGACAATAGCTGCAATCCTGCCCGCAATCCTGTTTCCTTTGTAGGCGAGGAAAAAACGTGCCTCTGCCTGCTCAAAGACAGGATTGATCTCAGGATTAAAACTATCGAGTTCTTCTTTGATGATAGGGGGGACCCAGTACGGGGAATCCCGATAGAGTGCAAAGGGATACTCAACGAAGGATTTTAATTCCTGTTTTGAACGGACCTCCTTGATTTGCACCATCGCTATTAATTTCGAAGGTAAAATTAGGCATAATTGTCAAGGCTTAGAAGGGATGTAGTGACAATTCCTGAAAGTCCTTTCCAGTGGATGTTACCCCTCGAACCCGGAAGATTTTTTCTCCGGGTCTTCGCCTTTGTTTTTCTTGGATTTACCCGACTCTTTTTTCTTTTTGCGCATATCTTTTCGCCCGATTTTAGGTTCCTGATCCTCGATGGGTTTGAGCTTGTCAACATGCCTGTCTAACCGATAGGAGATGCCTCCGGCGATAAAGCCCCGACTCGGGGTATCCTTAAAACTCCCGCCAATGAGTATATCGGCTTGAAAATTCTCATTCAGGAGGTAGGCCACTCCTGTTCTGAGAAGTATATCCGAATACCTGTCGCTTTTGATTACCAGGTTTTCCACGAAAATACTCCATCTGGGGTTTCGGAAGGCATGCGAGAGTGAAACCAGATAACTCCACTGCGGAAAATCAGATCCGATGCGGTCGTAGATAATATTTGTGGTCAGGACAAACCTCGGAGACAGGAGGCTCTGGGTGGAAACCATAACCCTTGGTGATATACTCGGCTCATCAGGGGCAAAGAAGGGATTGTCTCCAAGAATAAAGTTGGCTCCCGCATAAATTGAAACTGCGGGGATAAGGTTGCGCCATTGAAATGTGTTATTGGCCCTCCAGCTGTAGAGGTTTGGGGCGTTGCGCTCCGAGTTTTTAAAGGGATCGTATATGAGGTACTTCAATCCAAGGCGATTCCTTCCAAAATCGCTGTACTGGTCTTCGAGCCCTGAGGT
>NZ_JBAVZJ010000477.1:0-6799 GCF_049588695.1 Robiginitalea sp. | reverse complement strand
GGCTGGCCGGGCAGTTGTCTGTTAAGGAGTATATCCCGCACGATCAGGCCCTGGAGCACCAGCGCAGTGCACAGATATTACTCCTGATTGAAATTGACACCCCTCAGACCCGGGGGATCATTCCAGGGAAGTTCTTCGAGTACCTCGCAGCATCTCGTCCCATCCTGGCTATAGGCCCTGAGAACTGGGAAGTCGCTTCCTTAATCGCGGAGTGCAAATCCGGGGCGGCTTTTCGATATGGGGAGCAAAACGAGATCCAACAGATTTTACTTACGTGGTATCAGGATTACAAACAGCATAAACTGACTGTAGAGGCCGAAGGTGTAGAAGCTTATCACCGCAGAGCGCTTACCGCGCGACTCGTAAAAGAAGTACTATGGGAATAGTGCTCCGACAAACAGCTTTGAATACCACCATCACCTATCTGGGCTTCGCATTGGGTGCGGTAAACACACTATTCCTGTATACCCGTGTGATGTCGGATGCGTATTTTGGCCTGGTCGGGGTTTTGATATCTACAGCGACACTTTTGATGCCGGTCATGTCTTTTGGAATTCCCAATACTCTTGTCAAGTATTACTCCGCTTATAAAGAGCGTGCGGATCTCCAGCCCCTTCTCACCCTTGTGCTGGCAGTGCCTTTATTGATTGTCCTTCCGCTGGGGATATTCAGTTATTTTGCCAATAGTGTCATTGCGGATTTTATATCGGGAAGGAACGAGATCGTATCGGACTATGTCTGGCATATTTTCTGGATAGGACTCTTTATGGCCTATTTTGAGGTCTTTTTCGCCTGGAGCAAGGTCTGTCTGAAATCAACCCTGGGAACCTTTTTCAAAGAAATTTTTATCCGCCTCGGGGTAAGCATTTTACTTCTATTGTTGTTTTTTAGGGTCATCAGCGAGGCTGGTTTTCTCAGCTGGCTGGTAATTCTATATGGAATCCGTGTGATACTCATGGCCTGGCACGCCATGAGGTTGCAGCCCTTTCACTTCCGCCTGGCCCTGCCCAAAGGGTTTAAAGAGGTGCTAAAATATACGAGTCTGATCATCCTGGGCGGGTCTATTTCTGTGGTGCTCCTGGAGATTGACAGGTTTATGATTAACCAGTACATCCAGATCGAAAACGTGGCGTATTACACGGTAGCCGTTTTTATTGCCACGGTGATCATCGTCCCCTTCCGGTCCATGAACCAAATCACCTATCCCCTTACGGCTTCCTTAATGAATTCGGGGGACCTGGATGGTTTAAAAAAGCTCTACAAAAGAAGTTCCCTGACCCTCCTGGCCATAACAGCCCTGATTTTTATCGGGATCCTCCTGAATCTTGAAGATTTCTATCTGTTGTTGCCGGAATCCTACAGGGGAGGGGTTACTGTTGTTTTATTCCTGGGGCTTGTACGCCTTTTTGATGCTTTTCTGGGAATCAATACGGCCATTCTGTATAACTCCCAATATTACCGAATGCTCCTCTTGATGGGGGTGGTGCTGGCACTTATGACCATTTTGTTAAACGCCTGGCTCATCCCCATACTGGGACTTACCGGGGCGGCCATAGCTACTTGTATCTCTGCCGGTCTTTACAACCTGGTAAAAATGCTTTTTGTAAAGTGGAAATTCGGATTAACCCCCTGGAGTGTAAACAGTTTTAAGGTCTTTGGCATCGCGGTGCTCACGTATTTGCTGTTCCACTGGATTGCCTTCCCTTTCCATCCCGTGGTGAACATTACTTTGAAGAGTGTTTTAATCGCCGGGGTTTATTTGGGTGCGATTCTGAAATTTAAGGTTTCTGAAGACCTGATAGCGCTATTTAAGAGAAGACTAAAAAAATAGGCCCCCGGGAATAGATTTTATTCCAAGGGGCCTGATCAATCACCGACCTGAATACATTCTTAATAGCCGGTACTTCGGCGGGAAGCCCTGGCCGTTGTCCGGCTGCGGCTATTTGAAGTGCGTGAGCTCCTGCCTGCGGTTTCTCTCGAAGCCGTTCCACTCCGTCGGACTGTAGAACTTCTTTTTTTATTTAGCCTTTGAGGGCTGATCCGTTCTTTTCCAGCAGATCTTGAAGCTACTGTTTGCTTTATCGATCTGGAGGGTTTAGCAGCAGGTGTGGCCTTTCGACTAACGGTACGCTGGGCTGCAACACTCCTGCTCCTCTTTGGGGCGGTTTGCGCCCGGGTTACTGAGGCTGAACGGGCGGTAGATCCACGCTGTATTTCGGTACGAACATTACGAGCCGAAGAATTCCTTCCGGCAGCAATTCCGGACGAGCTCCTCTTATTAGCAGTATTCCGCGCAACAACCTGGCGGTCATTCTTGTAAACCCTGCTGCGTTCGGCCCGATGTTGGTAGCGCGTATGCTTTCCGACACGGGCATACGCCCTGCGTGTATTGTTGTAATAAGGCCTGTGGTAGGTATACCGGACCGGGTTGTAATAGCGTCTGTAGGGTTGTGGGTACACCATACAAAATGCGGCAGCCGGCCTGACGAAATACCTGTGAAACGGCTGATATACATAAACCCGATTAAACGGATTGATATATCCGACATGGTAGTTGTAGTACCCAAATCCATTGTAGTAGATACGCATACCACCAAGGCGGTAAAGCCTTCCGCTCCTGTAGTTCATGTGAATATTCCCAATTCGGCTGACCCTTCCGTAATAATCATAGAAGACCGGGAGTTGCGCAATTTGTATGACGGCTCCATAGTCGTCATATTGCACATAAGGATTGTAATTGAACCCTGAATTATAGGTTATTGCCCCTTGCCCACCAAAAACTCCGGCCTGAGCCCCGAACTGGCCGCCCAGGTAAAAGTCGAATTCTCCGTCGGGATATACTGAAAAGGTTACATCTGCTTCGGTAAAGATAAAGGACCTGGAATGTCCGAAGGAAGCAGTTGAGTTACCCATACTGGCTCCGAAGGAAGTTCCTGTACCAAAAATGAATGCGGTTAAAAGGAAGACTAGATTTTTCATGGCGATAGGGTTTTTAGTTAAGGATAAAAACGATTTCTATCCATGCTCTAAAGACCAATCACCGTGCCAAACTGGATTATGACAATGTAAGTCACTGAAATACAGTAATATAAAAATATTAGTTATGCCTGAATCACTGAAGATCTAAATCAAAAAAGTCAGGGAGGCACCTCCCTTGCGTATTCAGGGCTCCGGGCTGACCAGGAGTTTTTCTTTTAAATACCTGCCGGTTATTGAATCCGGATTCGCAGCCACCTCCTCCGGTGTACCGAAAGCGAGCAACGCCCCACCTTTGTCACCTCCGTCCGGGCCCAGGTCGATGACGTGGTCGGCACTTTTTATCAGTTCAATGTTGTGTTCGATTACAATAATCGAGTGCCCTTTTCCAATAAGGGCATTAAAGGAATCCAGCAGTTTTCGGATATCGTGAAAGTGCAGGCCGGTTGTGGGTTCGTCAAAGATAAAGAGTGCCTTTTCCCGTCCCTGTCCCTTGCCCAGGAAAGACGCCAGTTTAATGCGTTGCGCTTCCCCTCCGGAAAGGGTGGAGGAGGGCTGTCCGAGTGTGACGTAGCCCAGGCCCACGTCCTGCAGGGGTTTTAACCGGGCAGCTATTTTTTCTGCTTTGTGTTCCCGGAAAAAGGCTATGGCTTCATCCACGGTCATTTGAAGTACATCATTTATGGAAGCCCCGTGAAACTGAACTTCCAGGACCTCCTTTTTAAAGCGTTTTCCCCGGCACTGATCGCACTCCAGGTGAACATCCGCCATAAACTGCATCTCCACGGTAATGTCGCCCTCGCCTTTGCATTTTTCACATCGGCCCCCATCTACATTAAAAGAAAAATGTTTGGATTTATATCCCCTGAGCTTGCTGAGTTTTTGCTGGGCATAAAGGTTTCGAATCTCATCATAGGCCTTTAAATAGGTCACCGGGTTGGATCGGGAGGACCTTCCGATAGGATTCTGGTCGACGAATTCAATATGCCTGATAAATTCAAATTCGCCTTCCAGACTTCTGTGATGCCCTGCTTTTTCACCGTAACCCCCTAGTTTTTTCTGGAGGGCAGGATAGAGAATTTTATTGACCAGAGTACTTTTTCCGCTGCCCGAAACCCCCGTAACTACGGTGAGTACCTGAAGGGGGAAGGTAACATCTATATTGCGTAAATTATGCTGGCGCGCCCCCAGGACAGTGACGTATCCTTTACCACTCCGCCGGGTGGTCGGAACCGGAATCTCCATAGCCCCGCTAAGGTAGCGCGCCGTATAGGAGTCTGTACTTAAAATTTCACTAAGGGTTCCCTCTGCTACCACCTCACCCCCAAGCGTCCCAGCTTCGGGGCCGATGTCTATTATACGATCTGCAGCCCGCATCATTTCTTCATCGTGTTCCACCACAATGACGGTATTTCCAAGGTTCTTTAAAGATTTCAGGACCTCGATTAGATTTTCGGAATCCCTGGGGTGTAGTCCTACACTGGGTTCGTCCAGGATATACATGGAACCCACCAGGCTACTGCCCAAAGAAGTGGCGAGGTTGATCCGCTGACTTTCGCCCCCGGAAAGCGTGTTCGATTTTCGATTCAGTGTTAAATAACCGAGTCCTACCTTTAAGAGGTACTGAATACGGTTTCTGATCTCCAGTAAAAGTCTTTTGGAAATGGCTGTACTGTGCGCATCAAGGGCTAATTCTTCAAAATATAGGGCCAGTGTAGAAACCGGCATATCCACCAGTTCGGCAATCGATTTACCGCCGACCTTTACATAAGAAGCTTCTTTCCTCAATCGGGTACCCGAGCAGAGGCTGCACCGGGTTTTGCCCCGGTATCGGGATAGCATTACCCGGTTCTGGATCTTATAACTCTTTTCTTCCAGTTTTTGAAAGAAGGCATTCAGTCCCGTAAAATGCTCATTGCCTTCCCAGACCAGGGCACGCTGCTGTGGAGTTAATTCAAACCAGGGTTTATGAATGGGAAAATCAAAGGTATAGGCGTTGTTTACAAGTTGATCCCGGTACCGGCTCATGCTCTCGCCTTTCCAGGGGGCAATGGCGTTATCATAAACAGATCGCTCCGTATTGGGAACCACGAGGTCTTCATCGATCCCGATAACGTCCCCATACCCTTCGCACTTTGGACAGGCACCATAGGGATTACTGAAACTGAATAAATGCACATTCGGTTCGGGAAAGACCATACCGTCCAACTCGAATGTATTGCTAAATGACGTTCTCTGTTTTCCATCTGCTGTTTCGATAAAACAGCTGCCCTTGCCCTCAAAAAAGGCAGTATCTACGGCTCCTGAGAGGCGATTTATAAAATCTTCATCTTCCTCCTTGACTACAATCCGATCCACCACAAGGTCAAATGACCTGCCCACCTTATGCATATCAGGCCCGATTCGGAGGATTTCCCCCTGATGCTGAATTCGCGCATAACCTTGTTTTGAGAGGAGATCGAGAGATTTTTGGATATCGCGATCTTCAGCGATGGTAATCGGGGCCAGCAGCAAGAGCCTGGCCGCCTCCTGCTGACTACGTACAAAATCGACGACATCACTCACGCTGTGTTTGACCACTTCATTGCCTGAAACGGGAGAGTAGGTCTTACCGATACGGGCGTAGAGCAGTTTCAGGTAATCGTAGATTTCAGTGGAAGTGCCCACCGTTGACCTTGGGTTTGTGGAGTTGATTTTCTGCTCGATGGCAATAGCCGGGGCTATTCCACGGATGTAGTCTACTTTTGGCTTGTTGAGTTTACCCAGAAATTGCCGCGCATAGGATGAAAGGCTCTCCACATAACGGCGCTGCCCCTCTGCATACAGGGTATCGAAAGCCAGGGTTGATTTGCCGGAACCCGACATCCCGGTGATTACAACCAGTTGGTTTCTCGGGATACTTACATCGATATTCTTTAGGTTGTGCAGGTGTGCACCCTTAATAATTATAGCTTTTTTAGGATCTGTTTCGCCAATGGCTTCCATGGAAAATGGGGTAAGGGGCAAAGATACAATATGTGCAATCCAAAAGCCATATGGAGCATATACTTTGGACGACTTTATACGGTCTCTTGTTTGTGCTCTAAAATTTTTTCTATATTTGACATATCATTCACCATAGATCTGCAGCCTATAAAGCACTATTACTTTTTTGAATTTTAACTTCCGTCTTTAAATGTCCATCCCACAGGGGGGTGTGCTGCGAGACCCAATCAAAAAAGTAATGTGTATGGAACTCCATGTAGATGACGCTTCGCTGATACGTAAATATTTAAAAGGAGACGAACGCTCTCTTGAATCACTTATAGATCGCCACAATCAGCGAATATTTAATTTTATTTATTCCAAGGTCTTTGACCGGGAAGTCACAGAGGATATTTTTCAGGATACCTTTATTAAGGTAATCCGTACCCTGAAACTGGGTAAGTATAATGAGGAAGGGAAATTTCTTCCCTGGGTTATGCGTATTGCCCATAACCTGGTGATTGATTACTACAGGAAGAGCAATCGCATGCCGCGTTATGAGGGCAGCTCTGAATTCCATGTATTCTCCGTTATGCAGGATGATACACTCAATGCCGAGAAACAATTGATTCGGGATCAAATCAGTTCAGATGTGAGTGGGTTGGTTTGTAAACTGCCCGAAGAACAGCAGGATGTGATCCGCATGCGTATGTACCAGAACATGAGTTTTAAGGAGATCGCTGAAAAGACGGGGGTAAGCATTAATACGGCATTGGGCCGCATGCGTTACGCTTTGATAAACCTGCGCAAACTCATAGAGGAAAATCAAATAGTTTTAACGGATTAATTGGTCGAAGGT
>NZ_JBAVZJ010000476.1:0-1550 GCF_049588695.1 Robiginitalea sp. | reverse complement strand
CCGCGTTTTGAAGTTGAATTTGAGAAAGTCACCGCGAATCTGACTTTAGGTGATTCCGTCACTCTGAGAGGCAGGGCCGAGGCCTACCTGGGCGCCAGTATACAGAATGCTCCCGTTAAATATACAGTCAACCGATCGCATACTCCAATACCATGGGATTATGTACGGCAGGCTCCCATTGTGATTTCAGAAGGGGAAACGACAACTGACCGTCAGGGGAATTTTGAAATCAATTTTCGGGCTGTCCCGGACTCAACGATTCTGGCTCATAAAAACCCTATTTTCAATTATTCGGTCCTGGCAGTGGTAACTGATATTAATGGGGAAACGCGATCTTCAGAAACCACTCTGCAAGTGGGGTATCGCAATTTGAAGGTAGACCTGGATCTGCCGGACAAATGGAACCCCAATGTGAGTAATAGTTTCTCAGTAGATGCGAAGAATTTGAATGAAGAGCCCATTGCCGCATCTTTGATTGCCAAGGTCTTCCGCCTGAAGGCGCCGGAGCAGGTCCTTCGGGAAAAGCCGTGGAGCTTACCAGATTTCCAGATATTGTCGAAAGCGGTCTACAGGGCACGCTTTCCGCATGAGGCGTACGACAGTACAGATATTAAGGAATACTGGCCAAAGGCAGAAGAGGTCTTTGAATGGACAGGAAATATTGAGGGGTTTAGGGAAATCCGAATTCCGGATATGGCAGGATGGTACCCGGGCAGGTATCAACTGGAAGTCCGTGCGGCAGATACGGGAAAGGACACCCTACGCGTCTCGAGGCAATTTGAGGTGCTGGCCCCCGGAGATAGGGAAGCCTCTCCGGGTAGTTTATTTCGATCCCAGGTAGTGAATACCGACTTTAGAAAAGATCGCTATGTGCAGATGAAGTTTAGTACGGCAGCTGAAGACCTGACGATTTATTTAGATGGATACTGTGGGCAGGAGCAGATCGAGAGCCACGTGATTCGGATGGAGCATGGAAGCCATTACCTGAAAATCCCGGTTCGCGGGGGGTATAAACACCCCCTGGTCTTCAACATATACTATGTAAAATTTAATAGTCTTTTTAGCGAGCAGATTGAGATAGACCTTCCGCAAGAAACCGACCAACTCGCTTTTGAAACCCTGAGTTTTAGAAATAAAATCATTCCCGATCAGCAGGAGACCTGGAGCTTTCGTATTGCGGATTCGCAGAATAAAGGTGCTTCTGCCGAAGTGCTGGCAGCCATGTATGATGCCTCTCTGGATCAGTTTAAAAAACACGATTGGCAAACAAACCTGAGTTCTCAGGAGGGCTACAAAAGGTTTTATGTCCCCAATGTAGAAGCAGATGACTCCTTTTCGACAAGGAATTTTTTAAAATTCAACTATGTCTACCCCAGGGGAGGCTCTCAGTTGCTTAGAAATTATCGGAATCTGAATTGGTTTGGCTTTAATTTTGCCGATTCTCAATACAGCAATAAAAAGTATTTACGGCTCTTGGAGACCCGGGCCCGTTTTGCACAAACAGGAAAGCCCGGGGAAGGAAATATCAGTGGATTTATCACGGATGAGTA
>NZ_JBAVZJ010000475.1:0-4072 GCF_049588695.1 Robiginitalea sp. | reverse complement strand
CAATGGTATCCCACCTGTTTATAAATGTATTCTCCAATCCGGCTTTCTGAATGATATTTTTTTCAACATATTCACTGTAAGACAAACCGCTCAGTTTTTCGATGATGCACCCTAAAAGATAATAGCCCGTATTGCTATAGCTCCACTTTGAACCTACCGGGAAGTCATAGGGATTATTTCTGAAATAGTTAATCAAAGAATCCTGAAGGTGGGGCGTTTTAGTTAAAATGAGAGATTCGGCATATCCCAGAAAGCCCTGATCATGTTCGTAATCTTTTAAACCTGATGTATGAATCAGCATCGTATGAATGGTAATACTATCTCCTCTGGCAAAGCCTGGGATATACGTACTTAGTTTATCGTCTAGGCTTATTTTGCCCGCTTCAGCCAATTGTAAAATAGCCGCAGCCGTAAATTGCTTTGTAACAGAACCAATCTGAAATTTTGTTTGGGGAGTATTGGGAATATTCCATTCCCTGTCCGCATAACCAAATGCTTTCTCATAAATAAGATGCCCGGCTTTTCTAACCAGGATGGTGCCAGTAAAACCATTCACACGAGCCTCCGCCTTCATATAACGGTCCAAAGCGTCGCGATGATTTTCCTGGGCAATTAAAGCCGCAGGAAATAAAATCAACAGGATTATTAATTTTCTCATTTGATTCTATTTTAGAAGTGCCTGCCTGGTATGGGGTTCTAATGTCATAAGTTAATTAAATAAGGATAGCCGGCACCACCAACGGTCAAATGTGTGGCGCGTTTCAATGCACTATATACGTCCTAAGAATTATTCAGTTGCTAAGTTGATTGTTTATTGTAATTAAATAACCGCTTTGCAATTCGATTTCACCTTCGTGTTTTCCTGCTCCATGCATTTAGGTTCCTTTCCAATGAATATTGGATTTTGTAAGGTCAATTCTAATAGTATCACCTTCTATTTCACTTTTAACCAGCGTGCTTTGTTTTGTTATGGTTGCTTTTGGAGCATCTGAATTGTGTTTGCCAATGCAAGAACCTTACAACATGAAAAGTGTAAATATTAAAAATATTCTATTCATAGTTCGGAATATTTAAGCCTAAAATGATATTCCGTTTAGCCGTAAAAATGCCATGGTCTAAAATTGGTTTTACGATTCCGGAGCCTCCACGATTACCTAATTCATCTCTTTTCTTTTGAGTTAACATTGGGTCGTCATCAAAGACAAATTCGTCAATGTAGTATTCATTTTTATTTGATTCTTTTACAGTAATATGTATGTGTTCTGGTTCAATCCCATTGGGATAAGATGCTGGTCTAAAGGTGTAAAATGTGTACTCCCCTGACTTGTTTGTCTGTATCCATCCGCGAATATATCCGTGTCGTTTGGCCCAACCTTTTTCTTTACCTCGAGTAGCATAAATACCTTTTCTATCTGTATGGTATATGTATAGAATAACATTATCGGCTGGTGTTTTTCCGTCGTTTTCAAATACTGTTCCTGTTAGCTTTAATTTTGGTTCGGTTTCTCTAAAATCGGGTAAGGTGTCAATTGGTGATAATTTTTGTGCCCCGTATTCATAAATTGCTTCACAGCCCTCACAAGGTCCACCTACTATTCTTTTTGCATCACCTTTCTTGGTTTGTGATTGACAAGAGTTGATAGTCAAAAGTAAAATCAGAATAAAGGTTATTTTTCTCATCCTTTTCTCAAATTGTGGGCAACGGTTACTATTGTTGTATGCCGTTTTAATTTTAATCAGTTTGACTTTATTCAATAATTTCAATTTCGATTGCATCTATCCAGACTGTCCCAAAATCTCTCAAATGAGCACTATATGTTATAGTATGGGCATTTTCCGGTACGTATGCCTCAATTACAATTTCCTGCCATTCTTTCCCTTCAAATCTAAATTTATCTAGACTATCATACAAAGGAGGGGCTCCGGCGTAAGTATCATCTTTATTATCTGCTTCTATTAATAAGTGGAGAAATGAAAAAGTAGAGGAATCTGTTTTCGCCTTTACGGCCGCCTTTAACTGAATAGTTTTATTAAGAAACGGTGTAGCGTCAATAGATTGCAATACGTTGGGTCCAATTTCACCATAGGCAGGACCAACAGGTCGTTGAATCATCAAGGACTTTTTTCCACTATAAGCATCATCACTTGTGGTCATGGTAACTCCTAATCGTTCGAATTTGGACCAAGTAATCCATCCTTTAGGTGATTCACCTACATTACTCTCTTCAAAATTTAAATTTGTTGGGTGTTCAAGTTTTTTGTTAAACAACCAAATATGATCTTAATCTGATTTATCAATAGGTACAGTAGCTGTTGTTTTATCTAAAAAAAGAAGGGCATCAAATTCCTTTGAAAGCTTGTGTGTTTGGTAGTAGTCTTCGGGCCTGCTTTGATTGTAAAACCCCCAGGAATATCGTGTGCTTAAGGGTTTATCAAGCCACTCATAAATAGGACCATTTTTAGGGATATTAGAGAGATCTAAATATGCATTGTGTAAGTTGGCATTTATCATGGTATGTTCTAATGAGCCATGTTTCGAACTACCAACTTCAAAAGTTTTAAAGCCAGCAGAAGGTATATTATCATCTAAAGCTGAAAACTCGCCTTGATTGTAAAAAATACCAACAATTTTAAGTTGATCACCATACCATTTTTTAAGATGATTGCCCATGCATTTATAACCTTTGTAATCCACACCTTCATTATCGTCTTCTTCTAATATCATATTGGCCACATGAAAATTGTGTGCCCAAGCAATCAGTTTAGAATTTTCACCTTCATAATCTAAGGTCCATCTGATATTTTCTGCTTGCCCATAGTCTCTTTCGAGACCTGTCTTTGCAGCGTTAGAAATATAAATTTCAATTTGTCGTGCATGTTGCTTGGCCAATTGCCATTCGTCTACGCTTGAAGAGGCAACATAGGTTTCCTTTTTGCTATCAAAAGCTTTCATTACCTCTTGAATATAATTTAACGATATGGAATCATACTCTTCAGGAATCCACTGTCTTCTTCCTAAGCCTTTTGGATCTGAAAAAGGCACTTCAAGAATACCTAATTCAGGTCGTACAATCTCTTCAAGTTCTTGATCAACTTTTTTAAGATACTCTAACATGACTCTTGCGGCACGTTGTGGGTCTTGAACATCGAAGCCATAGAATTTGACCTTTTTTAGATTATCAGGATTTGCATTGTAAGATCGCATCCATTTAATGAGTTCCCAGACCTCTTGGGTATCCCAGGTCCAAAAGTAAATCCCGGCAATCGCCTTTTCAGGATCACCGATACCATCTACTACATAACGATTAACATCGAAAGCCTCACCAAAGGGACATTCAAGTGCAAAGATGTTGAAACCCTTCTCCTCAACAAGGTATTCGATCATACGGTGTTTTAATTGGAATACTTCCCGATTACCATGAGTTGGCTCTCCTAAGGATACGATTCGAGCATCACCAATCATTTCACCAATAGGTAATAAGTCTTCAAATCCATTTCCGGGTTCTACGGTGCTAATCTGAATAGCATTCTCGGAAATCCATTCAATCACTTGTTCTTCTTCAGACTTCTCAGCACATGAAAACAATAAAAGAACAAGCAATAATATTAGGTTCGTTTTAATTCTCATTTAAATTATCGAATTGGATCAAATGGCATACAACGTCCCGGGTATACCACGTTCCGGGTTGCATGTTTTGCGCATGAGTGTGGCGTCTTATTTTGGACACCGAAATGTGGGCGCCATTAATTACCCGTAGAGTAAAACAAGCCGGGATGTGAGTTACCGGATTGATTTTATTTCAAGTTAGGAATTTTCTTCGGGCTAAGCGATGCCAGGCATGTGATATACGCGTTGTTATGCGCCTGTTCGTACTCTTAAGTGCTATTCGTGGTTGGGAGATCTTGCGAGGTGTTAGCAGCTCTGGGAGGCTAAGGCGAAGGCCATAACTGAGTAGGCCTGGCCAATCCTTAAATCATTTAAACCGGCTCACTTGCCCCAGGCAATTGAATGACGCACAACGGTTTAGCTATGCGCAGTGTCCCGAAGGGCATTGCGTATAGGTGTTGTTGT
>NZ_JBAVZJ010000474.1:0-1972 GCF_049588695.1 Robiginitalea sp. | reverse complement strand
GATATGGCCTTCGAAAAAATCGAACAGAACCTGGTGGTCAGTAGCTGGAAAGACAGTATGGTCAGCGGGCGCTTTAACCAGAACCTGGAGCAATATATTCAGGTTCCCAAATTCGGGGTCCTGACGGACAAAAAGCAGTTGAAGGTCGAGGATCGGGAGGCTGTGCTGGAGAACATTTGGAGAATCGGAGGGGAACGCGGTTGGTACTATGGAAACTGGCTCTGGAGAATCCGGGGTTTTCTCGATAAAATGAGTGGTGGAGTTGGCCTCAGACGGGGCCGTACACATCCCGATAAAATATATACAGGAGATTCCCTGGATTTCTGGAGGGTATTGCTCGCAGACCGGGAAAAAGCACGGCTCTTACTTTTCGCGGAAATGCGACTACCCGGGGAAGCCTGGCTTGAATTTAAAATTGACCAGGACAACATCCTGCACCAAACAGCCACCTTTCGACCCCGCGGGCTTCGGGGGCGCCTTTACTGGTACTCCATCGTCCCCTTCCACTATTTTATATTCGGGGGGATGATCTCCAGAATAGCGCAAACACCAAAAAGCTCTAAAACAGCCGTATAGCCTACTTAACAGGTAAAAACACTTCGGCCATCATACAACGCGCACTTCCGCCCCCACAGGTTTCAATAGTATCCAATGGGCTTGAGACGATACGGGAAGTGTTTTCAAGGCGCCTGATTTGATCCGGAGTCAGGGATTGATGGGCCGAGGCACTCATCACCAAAAGGCGTTCGCCATCACGACCGGCTACCTGAAGCATATTCCCGGCAAAAGCGTGCATCTGGGCCTCTGAGATATCAATAACCTCCTTGCCATCGCGTTTGAGGTGATCCAGTACATTCTTTCGTTCTTTCCGATCGTCTATGGAATCCAGGCAGATCACGGCAAACGCCTCCCCCAGGCACATCATGACGTTGGTGTGGTATATAGGCAGTCTTTTACCATCGACAGACTGGTTGGCCGTAAAGATGACCGGGGTGACTTCAAATTCTTCACAAAACTCTATGAATACCGCTTCGTCGGCCCGGGCGGAAAGCGCACAATACGCCTTTTGGTGTTCGCGGTCCATAAGGATACTCCCGGTACCCTCCAGGAAAAATCCATCGAGTTCTGCCCCGGTGTAGTCGATAATCTGCCGAATGACAAACCCCCGTTCTTCGAGTATGTCAAAAATATCCTCCCGCCGTTCCCTGCGGCGATTCTCTGCATACATGGGGTATACCACAACAGTGCCATCCTGGTGAAAGGAAACCCAATTATTGGGAAATATAGAATCCGGAGTGTCCATTTCCAGCCGGTCTTCGACTACAATTACTGAAACGCCTTCATTTCTGAGCTTATCTACAAAATCGTCAAATTCTTCCTGCGCCTGGCGGTTGATTTCTGAATTGCGAAGTTCCAGATCTTCCTGAAAAAAGTTATTCACCGCCGTTTGCTCGTTCATTCGGAAGCGAACCGGCCGAACCATAAGGATGGTATTTGTTATCTGCATTGCTCAACGAAAAAGTGCCGTAAATGTAGCTAAATCGCACAGGATTATCTGCAGAAAAAGAAAGAATACGATCATACGACCGCAAGATTGGTTTAAAGGGGTGTGAGGGCTTAACCGCGCTCCAGCGGCAGGGTACTGCATCGCAAAAGACCGCCCTGTTTACCAACCTCCTGATAGGGGATTTCCTCTACAGTCAGCCCCTGGGATCGCAGCCAGTTGTTTAACCGGGTGAAACTGCGTTCGGAAACCACAACTTCCGGCGAGATCGAAAAGACGTTACTGAACATCCGGTACATTTCCTCTTCGGTGATTTCAAAAACTTTTTCAGGCCCAAAGAATTCCAAAAGCCATTTGTACTCTTTAGGATCGAGAAAACTCTCTTTGTGCAAAATGGCGAGATCGCGGCCTACGGGTTGAAAACAACAATCCAGATGCAGGGCATTCTTGCGGGCGTCCGTATTGGAT
>NZ_JBAVZJ010000473.1:0-5631 GCF_049588695.1 Robiginitalea sp. | reverse complement strand
CATCTGATCTGTATACATGGTGAGTTCATAGGCCCATTCGAAATCATAGGAGTCCGGTATATCCTCCGGATTCACGGGGTCCCCGCCCATGGGGAAACCGGCATTCTCACCTACGCCCCCTTCGAGTAAGTCCTCAAAGGCCTTGTCCATTAATTTATTAGCTTCTCCGGCCGCTTTGGCGGCAATTTTTTCAGTGACCGCATCCTCAACCCGGCTCTCGACTTTTTGCTTGAGTTTTTTGAGAAATTGTCCCTGGAGGGTCCCGCCGATGAGTAAAAGTGTCAGCAACAGGCCCGCTTTTTTCAAACGTGTCATATTCGCGATGTTTTTAAGTGGCCTGGGAGGGGGAGTTCTCATCCCGTAGTTGAGGGGAGACAAAGGCCGGTTGGTAATTTTATTCTTTCTACAACAGAAAATACAAAATATACTTGAGGATTGACGGTAACATTGTAAGAAGAAACAGGATTGCTGTATATATAACAACAACTGCTGTATATTCCGTAAAAAAGTCAGGGGTTCAGACCTGCAAAAACATGATTTTCAAGGGTTCAGCAACTACTCCGGGAGTTTAGAAAATCTAAGGGTTCAAAACCATAAACGGGGTTCCCCAGGCCCGAAATCCAAAGCGTACAATGCTGTAAAAAAATCTGATTACAGTTCCCTTATCCAGATGTTCCGATAGCTCACCCGGCTGTTATCCCCATGATCCTGTAACCGGATTGGCCCTTTGCCATGGGGCGGGTTCTTCGGCCAACCGATATAAGGGGTAGTGCCTTTGATTTCGACGTGGTCCTGGACCAGAACCCCGTTGTGAATGACGGTAATCGTCCCGGATTTCACCTTGTTACCTGCTGTGTCAAAGTCCGGGGCGCGATAAATAATATCATAGGTGTTCCACTCCCCACTGGGCACGGATGCCATGGCGAGCGGGATGTGTTGCTTGTAAACGGAACCGACCTGTCCGTTTACGTAGGTCGTATTGTCATTATTGTCCAGTACCTGTACCTCGTAGAGGTTGTTCAGGAATACACCGCTGTTACCCCGACTCTGCCCCTGTCCCTGAATATCTGCAGGGGACCGCCATTCCAGATGTAACTGAACATCGCCAAAATTCTGTTTGGTCTGGATATCCCCGGTTTTATCTGCGACCGTCATACTCCCGTCTTCATTCAGGTGCCAGATGACCTCAGAGCTGTCACGCGTCATGGTCCATTGTTCGAATCCGCTTCCGTCAAAGAGCACCAGGGCATCGGATGGCGCCCCGTTTTGGCGGTCGGGAACCACCACTGGAGGTACGGGCTCGTATGCCTCGGTCTCCTCAGGTGTCGTCGGTTCCTCTCCCTGGTATTCCGGGTAGGAAATACCCGGAGGGGTGGGCGGCTCCGGCGGCTGGGGTGGAGTAGGTTCGTTCTGACCACAGCCTACAAATAAAATACCCAAAAGAAGCACAGTACAGATCCTGATCATATTAAAGTGATTTAATTTTTATGTTTCGGTATGCGACCATGTCCCCGTGATCCTGCAATCCAATTTTGCCGGTTCGGGATTTCCCAAAGCCTTCCCATCCCTTAAACTTCGATGCTGCAACCATGGCATCCCAGGCTTCATTTCCCAGGGGAAACGAAACTATTTCCGTACCGTTTAAAACAACTTTTCCCTTTTCAGATTCGTAATCCACGGTGATTTCACACAGGTTCCATTCCCCTGCCGGTTTTGTAACATCGGACCGGGGTGCGACCATGTCGTAGAGTGCCCCCGCCTGATGGGTGTCTCCGTTGGCCGCATCCGGATGCCTCTTATTGTCGAGAACCTGTATTTCAGGACCCGTCTCATAAGGCTGGCCGTATTTTGGGTCTTCGACAATACCCCAGAAAATTCCTGAGTTCCCGCCCTCGGATATTTTCCATTCCAGGGAAAGGACAAAACTGCCGTACGTTTTCCGGCTCACCAGGTTATAACTCTCACCCTCGGGTCCATTCTCCGGTGGGTAAAAAACCATAGCCCCGTCTTCCAGTTTCCAGGGAGAAGGAACCTCAGCCATCCGATACCCTTTCCAGGCGTCCATTGAGGTGCCGTCAAAAAGGACCTCCCAGGGGTCGGTCATCGCCCCAGTCTCTTCAGAAGCTTGTTGCATTTGTGCGTCTTGTCGGGTTTTCTTTTTATCTCCCTTCGCTTTCTCCTTACAGGCGGCGCCCAAAAGAAGGAGCATACAAAGGCTCAATACGGTGGTTTTCATATTTCAGGATTTTGACCGAGAATTTTTCGAAGCATATCTTTATCCACGTCCCCCCCGGCAAAGTCGTCAAATGTTTTTTCGGTGGCTTCAATAATATGTTGTTGGATAAAACGGGCACCCTCCCGAGCCCCCTGCTCCGGAGATTTGATACAGCACTCCCATTCCATAACCGCCCAGACATCGCATCCGTATTGGGTAAGCTTGGAGAAAATAGTTTTAAAATCGATCTGCCCATCCCCCAAAGAGCGATACCGTCCGGCCCGGTCTCCCCAATCGTTATAGCCCCCAAAGGCTCCTTTTTTACCTGTCGGATTAAACTCAGAATCCTTCACATGGAACGACCGGATAAACTCATGGTAGTGATCGATATACTCAATATAGTCCAACTGCTGCAGCACAAAATGGCTTGGATCGTACAAAATGTTCACCCTGGGATGGTTACCGGTAGCTTTTAGAAATCGCTCAAAGGTATCCCCGTCGTGCAAATCTTCCCCCGGGTGGATCTCATAACACACATCTACCCCTTCATTGTCGAAATGGTCCAGAATGGGCTTCCAGCGTTTGGCGAGTTCTTCAAAACCCATTTCCACAAGTCCCGGGGGCCTTTGTGGCCAGGGGTGCCAGGTATGCCATAGGAGCGCCCCTGAAAAAGTTGCATGGGCTTTGATCCCTAAACGACGACTGGCCGTCGCTGCCTTTTTCACAACCCCTACCGCCCATTCGGTCCGGGCCCTGGGATTATTCTTGACGGCATCCGGCGCAAAATTATCAAACATCAGGTCGTAGGCCGGATGTACGGCGACCAACTGCCCTTGCAGGTGCGTGGAGAGCTCGGTGATTTCCAGGCCATAAGAACCGACGATGCCTTTGAGTTCATCGCAGTAGGCCTGGCTTTCAGCGGCCTTGTCCAGATCGATCAGGAAAGATTCCCAGGTTGGAATCTGTATCCCCTTATACCCGAGGTCTGCTGCCCACTGGCACATCCCTTCAAGGGAATTAAAAGGAGCTTTACTGTCTACAAATTGCGCCAGGAACACAGCCGGGCCTTTAATGGTTTTCATAGGTGTTTTGTGGTTTGTCAGCGATGTTTAAACCGCAGGTTATGCTTTAATATCCTATATTTAACAGATGTTTCGGAAAAGCGACCTGAGCCCTTATGGCGGGTCATAAATATAGAAAAATACTAAGGATTTCGTGACCCATAATAGCAACAACTCTTCAGAAATCTATGATGCCATTGTCGTGGGCACGGGAATAACCGGAGGCTGGGCTGCCAAAGAACTTTGTGAGAATGGTTTGAAAACCCTGGTGCTCGAACGGGGACCCATGGTAAAGCATATTTCAGGTTACCCCACAATGAATCTGGATCCCTGGGACCTCCCCAATGGGAATCAGCTGACGGGAGAGGAACGAAAAAAATACCACAAACAACTTCGTGTAGGATGGGCCCCCAAACCGGATGTCGCCCATTTTTTTGTCGATGACCTGGAACATCCCTACCAGGAGACCCAACGCTTTGATTGGATACGAGGGTATCAGGTCGGTGGGCGTTCGCTCACCTGGGGGAGACAAAGTTATCGTTGGAGCGATCTGGATTTTGAAGCCAACCTCAAAGAAGGGATCGGGGTAGACTGGCCGTTGCGATACCGGGATATAGCCCCATGGTACGACAAGGTGGAATCTTATATTGGTGTGAGCGGGGAGGCCCTGGGCCTGGAGCAGCTTCCGGATGGGGTGTTTCAACCGCCCATGGATCTTACCTGCCCCGAAGAAGATCTTAAAACCGCCCTCTCGGAGGAGTTTGAAGACGGGAGGGTACTGACCATTGGCAGGGTGGCACACATTACAGATACGACCAAAGTTCCGGAAGGCCGCAATCCCTGCCAGTACAGGAACCGTTGTTGGAGGGGGTGTCCTTTTGGCGGGTATTTCAGCAGTAATTCTTCGACCCTGCCGGCGGCTGAACGCACCGGAAATATGACCCTCAGACCAAACTCCATAGTCCATGAGGTCCTGTATGACGAGGCCTCGGGACTGGCCACAGGGGTTCGCATCATCGATTCAGAAACACGCGAAACATACACTTTTAACGCGGGGATGGTCTTTCTCTGTGCCTCGGCTATGGCCTCCGTTGGAATTTTACTGCAGTCAAAATCCACCCGATTCCCGGATGGTATTGGCAACAACCACGACCAATTGGGGCGTTATATCATGGACCACCACTACCAGTTGGGGGCCAATGCAAAAGTCCCGGGATATCTCGATAAATATTACAAGGGGAGGCGACCGAACGGTTTCTATATTCCCAGGTTTGTGAACCTGGAAGGACAACCGAAGCGCGAATACCTCCGGGGTTTTGGATACCAGGGGGGAGCCTCCCGAGGAGACTGGTCGGAAGCTGTTGCTGAACTGGGTTATGGAGCGGGCTTAAAAGCGGGTATCCTGGAACCGGGTACATGGCAAATTGGAGCAACCGGCTTCGGTGAAATGTTGCCGTATTGGGAAAATAAGGTAAGCCTGAGTTCCACTGAAAAAGACAAGTGGGGCCTGCCCCAGCTGGATTTTGATGTGAGCTTTAAAGAAAACGAATATAAAATGCGGGAGGATATCCTCAGGGAAATAACCCGAATGTTCAAAGCTGCCGGTTTTACGGAAGTTGAATCCTATGAAAATGAAACCGGACCCGGCCTGGGTATTCACGAAATGGGTGGGGCCCGGATGGGGCACGACGTGCGGACTTCAGTGGTGAACAAGCACAACCAGGTGCACGAGGTGCCGAATATCTATGTGACGGATGGTGCATTTATGACATCCTCCTCCTGTGTAAACCCCTCACTGACCTATATGGCCTTTACGGCGCGGGCGGCCAATCACGCCGCCCAAAAGTTCAAAAACGGGGGTTTCAAATAATCTGAATTCAAGCGTATGAAGAATCCATCTATAGCGTCACTTTGGAAAGCTTTTGTACAGGATCATCCGGAGTACCTCAATGTGCCGGAGCCGCCAGCCGGATATTTCGGCACAACTGAAGAAGTCGCCAATACCTGTGCCCAGTTAGCGCAAAACGGTCAGAAAAAATGCACCTCCCACTCCCTGATAGGACTGCAGCAAAGAGGAGAAGCCCTGCCTAAAATCGGAGATCTGAATATCGTGACGGATTTTAACGGGTATGCCCATTGCATCATCCGAACCACAAAAGTGCGGCTCAAACCTTTTTTTAGTATTGCACCCGAATATGCGCGCCTGGAAGGTCAAGGGGACGGCTCCCTGGAGTACTGGAAACGAGTTCATTGGGATTACTATACCCAGGAGTTGGAACCCTTCGGCAAAGTTCCCCGTGAGAGCATGATTGTAATCTGTGAGGAGTTCGAAACAATCTACGAACGACCTTAAAA
>NZ_JBAVZJ010000472.1:0-6037 GCF_049588695.1 Robiginitalea sp. | reverse complement strand
GGGAACGGTCGAATTTACAAAAACATGGATCATAAACAGGCTTTGAGAAGCATGTATTCAATACAAAGGCCGCCGGATTTATCCGGCGGCCCTTACTATGATAAGAATTTGGCTAATTCTTAGAACTAAATCAGTTAATGCCAACGGTCCAACCCGTAGCCCAGGAAGATACATCGGTACCGGTACCATTACCATCTCCTGAGATAAAGTCTGCTTCGTCAAAGGTAAAGCCGGTGTCGTTCTTCAACTTGGTGGTCACGTTGTTAAAGCTTACATCGTTTACCTGCAAGAGGCCGTCAATAACACCCTGTCCGGTGGTATTATCTCCCGTGTCCCCATCCAGGTCAAAAGCTTCTTCAAAATCGGTAACCACTACGTTTGTGAAGATACCCTGGGTTCCAGCCCTAAGGCGGATCGCTTCGTTACCAGCCTCCCCGGTTCCCACAACGGTTACGTTGTTTACATTAGGGGCTGAGAAATACCCACCTTCGTTACTGAAGTCCGTATTGTACCCATCACATTCAAAGGCCTTATCGTGATTGTTGCCGTGCTGTACATATACATCGGTAAGGGTTCCGGTATATCCTTCCGTCCAGTCGATGGAATCATCTTCTGCGTTTACAACAGCAACCTGGCTGACATTTACGGTTCCCCCGAAAAACTCTACTCCATCGTCAGAACCTTCGAAGATCTGGATATGGTCCATGGTCGTACCATTTCCAACGGCATAGAGGGATAGTCCGTTAAGTTCTGCATTTCCGTCAATCGCACCTCCTGCATATTCAATTCGCAAGTATTGAACGGTACCCGAATTATCAGCTACGACGTTGCCGCCATAGGAGAGTCCGCCCACTTCAGAAGTAGCGGTATCCTCGGAGCCATCGGCCGTAGAGTTGATAGGAGCCCTTCCACAAATGACAAGCCCTCCCCAGTCACCTGCGCCGGGATTGCTTGCGTTGGAGGAAAGCACGATAGGATTATCGGCGGTTCCAACAGCATTGATCTGAGCCCCCTGCTGTATAGCGATATATGCATTCACACCTACAGGTTGTGCTCTGAGGGTGGTTCCTGCAGGAATGCTAAGCGTGGTTCCATTCGCCATTAGAACAGGTCCTGTGATCACATAATCAGTATCGGCACTAAGGTTTAAATCTTCTGTGTAAACCCCACTGAGGTTTACAATGTCATCGCCAGAATCTGGGCCTGCGGGGCCATTGATCGTGGTATTATTGACTGTACTGTTATCATTGATAACAATGTCAGGGGTATCATCGCTTTCGCATGATGAAAGGACTGCGGCGGTCATCCCCAAAATTAAAAACGTCTTTTTCATTGTTTAGAGTTTAAAGTAGTATTAGAATTTATAGACCAGGGTAACACCCAGATTTACCCCAAGGTTGTATTCACGAATAATCACGTCACCGATACCGGTGTTTTCTCTCACAAAGGAGACATCTGGATTCAAAAGGTTTTGGGCGCTGAAATTCACTTCAAAATGTTCCCCAATATCGTTTCGAAGTACAAAACCCAGTGAGGGTACAGAACGCTCAACTATATTCCCCAGGCTTCCTGCCCCAAGGGAGAAAATACGGTCAGAAAAATAGGAGAAAACAAGTGTAGCCTTTGGACGATAGTTTCCAAAATCAGGGCTGTAGTTCAGGTCTGCATTCATGATAAAGGGAGAAGCTCCCTCAAGTCTGTCGGAATCCCGGTCAAAAGTGGTTCCGAATGTATTCTGGTCTCCGGCGGGAATATCCTTCAGGTCCTGTTTTGTATGGGTATATGCTGCATTCAGTCCCATCGACACAATGGCGTTGTCATTTGCGTCAGAGAGGAGGTTTTTTCGAAGTTCTAATTCCACTCCGTAAACATCTGCCTGATCCCCGGTACGGAAATACCTTTGTGTTCCTGTGGCGTCTGCGGCTACAACCCGGTTCACGGGGTTTTTTATGGTTTTGGCAAAGCCTGAGAGTGAAATGATCTCACCCCTGTCGAGGAACCATTCGTATTTCAGATCGTAATTGTAAACGTCCGAATAAGTTGCCCCTGTGCCGTCAAGCCCTCCCAAAAGGTCAGGGTTACCTCCGATACGCTGTGTGACGGCTTCGTACACAAAGGGGGCCACTTCCTTGAATTCGGGAAAGGACGCTGTCTTGCTGAAGGAGAATCTCAGGTTACTATCCTCAGTAAGCGAATAACGCACATTGAGTGATGGGACAAATATATTTTCGTACACATCCCTGAAGCCCGGATCATCCGGACGGATATTGATTACCTCGTACTCCACGCTCTGGGAAAAAGATTCCAGCCGGATACCGGGAACGACCAACCATTTCTCGTTTGGGGTCCACTGGGCGTTCACAAAACCGGCATAAACATTCATAACACCTCTATACGTATTCTCAGGAAGTCCGGGGCGGTTTACATTACCAATTTCATTATTTATCGGATTCAGGACAATCAGGTCCCAAAGGCCACTTCCTTCAGGGATGTTAATATTGCTGACATCGAAAATGTCATCAAAATTGTTTACATCGGTGATTGGCGTGTTGTCCCTGTCTTCGATACGGTATCCGTAACGGATACTGTTAAAGCTACGTTCCTTCCGTTTCCCGTTATATCCAAACCCGAGGGTCAGTTGTTCAGAAGCCTTATACCCAAGGTTCAAATAACTATTCAGCTCGTCGTCCTCAATACTCTGGAAAAACCTTTGGTTGTCGAAGGGAATATTCGTGTAAAAAACCGGGTTGGTATTTGGATCGTCGTCGAGGGATAACTGGTAATTCTCCAGGGTAATCCGTTTACGATCGGGTTCATCGGAATAGACTTTATTAAACCCGACACCCCACTCAAAAAGGAACTTATCTTCAAAACTATGTGATCCGTTCAGTTGGTTCACAAAGATCATGTCCTGGTTGAACTGGACATTCATGATATAGAATCCTTCATCGGTTGTGATGATAGCATCCCTGTTGGTACCCTCACCATTTACACCGTAGTACCCCACTGCATCGACGGCACTATTGATAAAGAGGCTGGTGAAACTCAGTTTGTGTTCCGGATTGATCCTATAAGTAAGATTTCCCAGGGCCGTTGTATTGGTATTATAGGCGTACTCATTGACTGTGGGAAAATTGACTTTTAAGACATTGGTGAAATCCGCTGCAGGCCCTTCCCGGAAGGTATAGCCGCTGTCAAAACTGGCAGACACGAAATAACTAAGACGGGATTCATCCCCGATATTCCAGGAATTCCCGGCCTCGAAAGCGCCGTTTAAGTTTATGGGGTCCCAGGCACTTTGAGGGTCAACACCGTGGGCAAGGACAACGTTAAAGGGGTTGTATTCATAGCGGTTGTAAAAACCGTAGGCACTTGGCCCTTCGGAACGCACAAAATCCAAGCCGCTGGCATTTGTATTCAGGCCACTGCCAAGGCTTACCTTAACATAGGCATCCCCAAGGTGTTCTTTGGAATCGATATTGACGTTTCCCGCAGCAAAATCCGAATAGAAAGCTGAAGAATACGCCTTACTTACAGCTACGTTATCCAGGATGCCCGAAGTAAAGAGGTTCAGGTCGATGTTCTTTTTATTGACATCATTGGATGGGAGGGAAAGTCCGTTCATACTGGTATTCTGGTACCGATCCCCAAGCCCCCTGACGTATACGTCATTGGATCCCTGCTGTTTCGATATCCCGGAAATCTGGGAGACCGCTGCTGCGGCATCGTCAATACCTTTCAGTTTCAGGGCTTCCGCACTGATGGCCTCTTCTATCACAATAGCTTTCTTCTGTTCCAGCAAGAGGGCGACTTCCGAATCCTTTGCCGATGAGGTCACTAACACGACTTCATCGAGGGAGACCCCGGCAGTTGCCGACATGGGAACATTAGCTTCGGTTACTTTACCAGCTTCTACAGTCACGGACAGCTCTACAGTCTCATAGCCGAGAAAGCTATATACGACAGTATAAGTTCCGGGTTCCAGCCCGTCTATTTCATAGAGGCCGTCAAAGTCTGATGTGGTCCCTTTGGTGGTTCCTTTAACGAGAACATTGGCAAAGGCCATCGGTTCATCATTCATCTCCTTGTCGATAAGCTTACCGACAATAGAGCCATTCTCCTGGGCGAAAATGACAGGTCCTGTAAGGAGAAGTAAAAGGTATATAAACTGTTTCATTGTCTGTTCGTGGTATTCGGGGGCAAAGAACGCTAGTCACTGTAAAGGTCCTGTTAGCCTGGTGTTAAACCTTTTTTGCATTAATGTTAGGCGAATGTTACCAGGTTAAGCCAGTATTATGGATGCTTGAAATCGCTTTACCGATACTTCATAAAAAGGGTATCTTTCGGGCATATTTCAAGGATTATGATGCAATGGGAACAACTCCTTTCGCTGAGGCGGGAAGGAGACACACATAAAAGGCTTCGAAATGAGCAGGACGAAACCCGCCTGGGGTTTGAGGTGGATTACGACCGCATTATTTTTTCACCCTATTTCCGGAGCCTCCAGGATAAAACCCAGGTCATTCCCCTGTCCAAAACCGATTTTGTCCATACCCGCCTGACCCACAGTTTGGAAGTGTCTGTCGTGGGGAGGAGTCTGGGAAGGCTCGCCGGAGCCCAGGTTCTGGAAAAACATCCGCAACTCGCCCAGGTCCACGGTTATCGGTTTAATGATTTTGGCGCTATCGTGGCCGCTGCATCCCTGGCCCATGATATCGGGAACCCACCTTTTGGACATAGCGGAGAACAGGCAATAGGTAGTTTTTTTGACCGGGGTCCCGGCCAGCGATTTAAAGAGGATCTGACCGATAAACAGTATGCGGACCTGCTTCGATTTGAGGGGAATGCACATGGATTCCGTTTATTGGCTGCTCCGAGGGTAGGTGTTCCGGGAGGCTCCCGCCTGAGTTATGCCACCCTGGGTGCCTTTACCAAGTATCCGAAGGAGTCCCTGCCGCATCGAAAAGGCGGCCCGATCGCCACCAAGAAGTTCGGGGTATTTCAAAGCGAAGTCCCCATCTTTTGTGAGATCGCCGAAGAACTTGGGCTTAAATCTATGAACCTTGAAGGGGGGATCGGATACTGCAGGCATCCCCTGACCTATCTCGTGGAAGCTGCCGATGATATTTGCTATACCATCATCGACTTTGAAGATGGGATCAACCTGGGCCTGATCCCGGAAGATTACGCCCTGGAATACTTGATAAAACTGGTGAAGGACCGGATAAACACTGAAAAATACAGAGGGATTTCTCATATGCCCGACCGTCTGGGCTATTTGCGGGCCCTGGCCATCGGGACCCTTGTGCAGGATGCCGTACGTATTTTTATGGAAGAGGAAGAGGCTATCCTGAGGGGAGAGCTAAAAGTTGCCCTTCTCGATAAGAGCAGGTACAAGGCCCAGATTGAAGATATCATCCGATTGAGTGTCGATCGGATTTACCAGGCGCCCGAGGTGGTGGAAAAAGAAGTGGCCGGGTATAAAATCCTCTCCGATATATTGGAGGTTTGTACAGGGGCGATGGTAGCCCGACTGCAAGGGAAAACCAATTCCTACGACCGGCTGATTCTCAGTATGCTGCCTTTGGAAAATGGACAACCGGAGGCGAGCTCTGTTTACGAGGCCTTGCTGCAGGCCTGCTCTTTTGTGGCTTCCCTTTCGGACCGGGCCGCGGTACATATCCACAACAAGATCAGCGGAAAGCAACTTCAGGATCAGAACCTGTAAGTGACCCCAATGCCGAGTTGCTGTCGAAGTTGAATACGGGGGACCCCCGGATCGATCAGGGTCCCGTCGGCGGCTTCCTCCCGATCAAAGAGAATGTCGTCGTCATAAATAATATGGGCGATCAGGGTGGCGCTAATAAATTCGTTGACCTGAAACTTCAATCGCACCTGCCAGTCGATATCGATATTGCCAAAGTTGTTGAGGTAGTCTGTATAAAGGGCCAGATTATGGTCGTAATTGATGTTCTCGGCAATAGGGAATTCCCACTTATGGGTGACGAGAATACCCAATTCCGTATAGAGTTTTTCC
>NZ_JBAVZJ010000471.1:0-1631 GCF_049588695.1 Robiginitalea sp. | reverse complement strand
ATTCAATATCCAGGGCTACCCGAATAGAATCGGTATCGGTATTGAAAATCTGTAATTCCCCTTCTTTGGAGAAGGCAACAGGTGTGGTATCCAGGGGTGAATCCTGACCGTCTTTACAACCCTGGATGCATAAAAAAATACAGAGAAGGCTTATGAGGCCCGGGATCAAGGATTTATGAACCGACATGGGATTTGGTTTTACGAAACATAAAATAGAGCCCGATGGCTATAAAGGGGAGACTCAGCCACTGCCCGGTGCTCAGCAACCCAAGACTTTCTTCGAATCCGCCCTGGCTCTTTTTAACGAATTCGACAAAAAATCGAATGGTCCACAAGGCGACAAAAAACAGCCCAAACAAATAGCCCGGCTGGTCTCTTTTCGAGGTTTTCCAGTAGAGGTAATACAAAAGTGCAAAGACGCCCAGATACAGCACGCCCTCATAGAGCTGGGAGGGATGGCGGTAGGGAATCGCTTCTAAATACTCCGAAAATTGAGGATTATCCTCCAGGGCGTGATATGCGGCGTTGGGGGTGTCCTCCCCTGTGATGGCCATCGCCTTGCGCGCCGGCATGTCATCGGAATCCCGCACAAAACGCGTTCCCAGAACAAAGGAAGCCTCCGTAATTTTTCCGTTGATTTCAGAATTGAAAAAATTCCCCAGGCGTACCAGAAATGCCCCCAGAGCTGTAGGTATTACCAGGCGATCCAGGAGGTAAAGGATACTGAAACCCTTGTGTTTCCGTGTAAAAAGGTACATTCCTATGATCACACCAATAGCCGCGCCATGAGAAGCAAGGCCTGTAAATCCTGTAAATTCGTACCCATTGATAAGTCCGAAAAGGGCGCTTCCTGCACGCTCGCGGATCGGCAGGAGAATTTCAATCAAATGATTCTGGTAATAGTCCCAGTCGTAAAAAAAGACATGACCCAGGCGGGCACCCAGCATGGTGGAGAGGACCATATAAACAAAAAGGGAATCCAACTCTTCACGGCTTCTCCCTTCCCGGTCAAAAATACGTTTCATAATGTACCAGCCCACCGCAAAGGCGACTATCCACAGCAGGTTGTAGTACTTAATCTGCAGGAATCCAAGTTTGAACAAAGTGTCATCGGGATTCCAGGTAAAACCTAAAAAAAACATAGACGGCTTTTGGGGCTAAGATAGTAAATCCGAACGCGGCATCCTTGCAGAGCTTTCTATTTTAGCCGTAAACCAATCAGGGCCCTGAAGTACCTCTCTGAGGTTTGGCAGGCTTTTCCGGTGATAGTGACAATACCCCGTTCCACTATGTATCCTCTTTTTCGGGAACCGGATCGTAGCCAGAACCACCCCATGGCGCTGGAGCGGAACAGAAAGGTCCGGTGGACCTTTCGAGCGAAAGGCGAGATGGCGCGCAGGCTTAGTTGTCATCCTTTTCGGGAACAGGATCATACCCGGAACCACCCCACGGATGGCAACTTCCAATTCTTTTAAGTGCCAACCATCCTCCTTTGCGAAGGCCATGTTTTTGCAGGGCTTCTATGGAGTACTGTGAACAGGTAGGGAGGTATCTGCAACTGGGAGGCGTCAGGGGGGAAATATACTTTTGGTATCCCCGGATCAGTGAAATAAAAAGAGCTAAAATCCTAT
>NZ_JBAVZJ010000470.1:0-3723 GCF_049588695.1 Robiginitalea sp. | reverse complement strand
CTTCCGCTGGTGTTATTCCGGATGCTGAAGCGCTTCAGGTCGGAATCCTGTAGAATCCCTTCCTGGTCGAAATAGCCAAGGGAAGTAAACTGGGTGAAGTCTTCACTACCACTTTGGAAAGTTATATTGTGGTTTTGAGTAAGGCCTGTCCTGAAAAAGAAATCAACCCAGTCAAATGTTGGGGCTGCTGCGATTTCCTCGGGAGTCAGGGTCGCACCCCGACCTGCACCACGCTGGTTCTCCAGGTTCAACTGCTGCTGAGAATCCATCAAGTTGTAATCATTGTCCTGAAGGCTACTGAAGCTAAGGATTCCCGTATAGTTGATCTGAAGCGGCTGGTTAAAATTACCGCCTTTGGTTTTGATCACTACAACCCCGTTCGCACCCCGGTTTCCATAAATTGCCGTGGCTCCCGCATCCTTAAGGACATCGATAGACGCAATATCCTGAGGGTTGATACTCCGGAAGTTGTCTTCATCCACAGGCGTACCATCGATGATAAAAAGCGGAGAGGTGTTCCCGTTAATGGAGTTTACACCCCGAAGGCGTACTGTTGGAGCTGCACCCGGTTGCCCGCTGCCGGTGCTAATGTCCAGACCCGCCACCTGTCCGGATAGCGTCTGAATTACGTTCGCATTCGGACGGTTCTCGATCGTCTTTGACGTAATTGTCTGGGAGGCAATACTCGATTTTTCTTTGGTTGTAGTCCGGTATCCCGTAACTACTACCTCTTCCAAAGTCTCAGCGTCTTCCTGCATCTGAACATTGATCACTGCGGATGCGCCCACAGGCCTATCCACAGTTGTTTGTCCGATATACGTGAAACGAAGCGTCTCATTAGAATTTGCCCTGATGGTGTAATTTCCATCAAAGTCTGTTTGTGTTCCGCGTGTTGTTCCTACAACAACCACTGAAACTCCGGGTAGAGGGATATTGTCCTGGTCCACTACGTTACCCGAAACCGCTCTCTCCTGTGCAAAGGAGAAAGATAGACTCAAAAGCACCAATAAAGGTGTAAGAATCCAAGTTAGTTTTGATCTCATTTAAAAAGTGTTTTGAATTAGCCAGTTGCAAAAATCTTATTTCTATGTTAATTATCCAAAGGAGATCGCACTCTGAGGTTGCTAAATGTTAAAGAAATCCTTTCTTTTATGTTTTCTCTTTTAATTTTTAGTAAAACATGCATTATTCATAATATTTTAACTTTTTTCGTTAATGTTTTTTTAGTTTTCTTTAAACAAATCGATTGCGTAGATTGAAAACATGCTAGAACTAAGCCACAGCGGCCTTATGGAGGCGGGAACAGACGAAGCCGGAAGAGGATGTCTGGCCGGTCCGGTTACTGCCGCTGCCGTTATCCTACCCGATGGTTTTACGCATCCGTTCCTGAATGATTCTAAAAAATTATCCCCTCTAAAAAGGGAAACGTTGGCCTCACTCATTCGGAAAACGGCAGTAGCCTATGGAATCGCCCATGTATCTCACGAGACTATTGACGAGATAAATATTCTCAACGCCTCTATCAGGGCTATGCACCGGGCGCTCGATCAGCTGCAAACCAAACCTGAAGCCATTGCAGTTGATGGGAACCGGTTTAAACCTTATAAATCAATCCCGCACGAATGTCTCATTCGGGGAGATGGCCGATTTTTGAATATCGCGGCCGCTTCCATCCTGGCCAAAACTGCCCGGGATAAGCTTATGCAGGATCTTGATGAATTGCACCCTGAATACCAATGGGCCAAAAATAAAGGCTACCCTACCCGGGCGCATCGCAACGCATTGCTCAAATACGGCCCCACACCCTACCACCGAAAAAGTTTCAGATTAAAGGAGGAACAGTTGAAAATCAACTACTAGATAGTACTTTTGTGTGGAGAAACTGAAGTGATGAGTACATTCAGGATATTCCTTTATATAAGTACACTCTTTTTTATTTCCTGTAACCCGGGCCTGCCTGAACGCATGGAACCCGAAGACCTCGTCCCGGGGTCCGCTGAAATGGTACTCAAAATCAACAATACTGAACTGTTTAGATCAGAGTACCGGAATTCTGAAGTTTTAAAGACCCTGCACGGCAGTGACACCCTCCCCTGGCGGGAATCGATCGAAGCCGTATTGGAACTGGATCCTCCTCCGGGGTCCCTTTTGGTCCTTTCCGATACCCTTGCAAACCCCGGGGAGTGGCTACTCCTGATTCCTGCCCTGAAGACCGCAACAGATACTACAATGAACGAGCAGTCAAACCCACAGGTAACCTTTTGGGAACTCCCGGATAGCTCAGGTGTTCACCTCAGCCAACTCCAAAACATCCCTGTGGCGGCATCTTCCAAAGCGTATTTAGATCGCTTCTTAAATGCCTCTGCGCGCGAATCTTCAAGCCTGAAAAAGGCCTTAACCGCTTCGAATCCCTTAGCTATGGCTACCCTGGTACTGACGGGACGTATGTCCGACCCTTATGGAGTGGCGTCGTCAGAATATACGGAACCTGCCCCGGGCACAACCCGGCCCTGGACCTCCTATGATTTCATAGCTCGTGAGCCTTTTTTTAGTCTTCAGTGCACCCAGAGCCAAAGGGACAGTGCGGCTGTTTCGCAAACCCTGTTGGCATACCTTCCCGTATTGCCCCTTCAACGAGCCGCTACTTTGATTCCGGGAGATGCGGACACCTGGATTTCTTATTCCCTTCAACAGCCCGAACAATTTCTGGACAACCAAATGAGAGTATTGGGAACCCCAAATCCCAATCCTGAACTCCTCGAAAGTATTGAACAAATTAGTATCGTGGAAGGGGGAGAATCTGAAATACTCATCCTCCATAGTTTAAACACCTCCCTGGTCGAGGAAATGCTGAGGCCTCTCAGAGGTGAGGGTGTCGATTTTCAAGGTGTATTAGTCTATCCCCTCGATGCATCCGAACTGCTGAGGGAAACTTTTGACCCCCTGCTCAGATCCATAGATGCCCCTGAGTATTATACTACTGTGGAAGACGCATTTATATTTTCGACATCCCTCCAGGCACTTCAGAGCCTGATCAGCCATAAAAACCGGCAGGACACCTTTTCCAAAAGCAGTGAATTTGAAAAACTATCCACAAATCTCGCCTCGGAGTCCAGCATCCTGCTCATTTCAAAAAACCCCACCGACTCCAAACTCGTTTTGGATTCCTCAATTGTGGGTGCTCTGACTTCTCCGCTGGCTGAAAGGATTCCCGACGGATATCTGCTGGCTTCCCAATGGAACCTTGAAAACCCCTTTTCCCTGGGATCCTATCAATTCCTCGATGCGGGTTATGTCGATAATGAGACTTCCCAGGTCGTCGAGGTTTTTACAGAAGCCCTCGAGGCACCTGTAGCGTCCCGCCCCCAATTTTTAAAGAATCACAGGAACGGATCTATGGACATTGCCGTACAGGATGAAAACAATACCCTGTACCTGTTTTCAAATGCAGGGGATCTCTATTGGAAGAAAGACCTGGAAAGTCAGATCCAGGGAGACATTCAGCAAGTGGACCTTTTTAGGAATGGCCGCCTGCAGATGGCATTTACGACCAACACCCAACTCCTGATCCTGGATCGGAATGGCAAGGAGGTAGCCCCTTTCCCCAAATCCTTTGACGGGGGCAACCTGAATCCCCTCGCCGTTTTTGATTATGAAAAGAAGAAAAATTACCGAATGGTAGTTACCCAGGGCTCCAGGGTTTTTATGTTTGACGGACAGGGT